>JASHSD010000775.1 GCA_030036985.1 Bryobacteraceae bacterium | reverse complement strand
GGATGCCGGACATTCGATAAACGTTCCCCACGATCCACTGAGCGCGATTGATCGACTCGACAACGCCACGCTCGCCGTAGCGCTGAAGAGCATCGTTCAGGTCCTTGCAGCCTTGAGGATACATCACCCACTGACAGCGGTTGGCGCCGAACCGAAGCGCTAAATCGGCCCGGAGCGCCGCACCCGCATCGTCGGTATCAACGGCTAGGATGATTTGCGCGTTAATCGTCTCAGTCGGCATGTCCCCGACAAAGTTATATTTCGCCGTTGCCCGCTCTCCGACCTCGGTTGATGGTGCTCCGGCCGGGACTGAAACGCAGCGCGCAAAGCCGCTTTGCAGGGCCGACCAACAGTCGATCTCTCCTTCCGTGATGATGATTGGAAGATGCGCCAGCGTCTCATCGGCGAGACAATTGCGGTTGTAGAGAATTTGCTCGCTGCCCTGTTCTTGGGCGAAGCGTTTCTCGCCCGCGATCGTCCGGTACTTGACCCCAACGATACGATCGCCGCGAAAGAACGGGATTCTGATCGTATCCGGCCCCAGCTTGTCGCTGGAGCTGACGCCAAGACGTTCGATCAGCTCGATATCGAGCCCCCTGGACTCCAGAAGTTCTCCATGTCGTCGACTCAGCCCCATCGTCACCTCCGTCGACCAGATGCCAGCCGCAGTGCCAGCAATTCGCGTAGAGCACGCCGCTTGAAACTTTGACGCTTAGGCAGCGGTCGTGTTTTTTTGTTCGAGACGCGCTGCATTGCGGACACGTCGTTTTGTAGTTTGAACCAAGAACAAAGCCGCGACCGACGATGATGCCGTGCTTTCGCAAAAGGTCGATCATGCGAACCCCGGCGCGCCAAAGGGCGTCATCTCGTGCGGTTTGCCGCGTGATTTTCGACGCTCGGCAGCGGCAATCAGGTACGGGACGGGATCACTCGGACATTCGGTTTCGCATTCGGAAATCGCCCCGAGAACGGCGATATCGCCACATTCCTTGCGAAGTTTTCCCAGCAATGCCCGGTGCTTAGGGCCAACGATAGCAAGCCCTCGATCGAAAATTTGCTGAACCGGGTCTTCTTCTGCCGGCGGCGTCAAGCCGCCCGATGCGTTAGCATCGGAACTACTTCCCTGTCCCTGTCCCTGTCCCTTGCGATCCCCAGAGGATTGCTTACGGGGATCGCGGGGGGGATCGCTGTCGGCATCCCCGCAGGGATCGCTAGGGGATGATTTTCCTCGTCCCCATCGGATGTCATTCCCTCTCGCTGAGCGTTCGCGCTGGCGTTGACGCATCGTCCATGCTTCAGCCGCCTTCTCACAGACCACTGGATGGTAGAGGCGCCCATCAGAGCACAGTATGAAGCCGCGGAGAGCCATCCCCTTCACCTTGCGCCAGCGGTTGCCGGCGCCACTGAGATGCGCAAGGACACGATCATCGTTGGGCAGCGAGCCAGCCGGGAGTTGCGTCCAAGACTTGCACCACAGAGCCACGGCCGCCTTGAATTCATCTCCTGTGGAAAGGGCAAAGAGGTCGCTATCCATCAGGCGCACGACATCGAGAGGCATGAACGGTAAGCCGCGCAGATCGGCGGCTTGCGGAACTGGGGGGGGCGGCGCATCGCTCATGGAGGGGCGTTACAGCAACCAGAATTCGTCAGGTATTTCACAAGGGCGATCGACTTGGCCGAGCACCCATTGCGTCGGCACCTCGATCAGCTCGACGCCCAATTTTCGAATCAGACCTCGCTTGAGCGGTTCGATCGGATGCTTATGCTTGATCTCGATCGCAATCGTGATTTGGCTGCGCTCCTGAATGGCGATGTCAAATATCGCCATCGGCCGAATGCCCTCTGCGACCAGTTCGTCGTACGACGGTGGCCGCCCAGTCCAGCGCTCGCTAATCTCGTCCCAAACTGTGCTGGAGCCATTCCCGCCGGCGACAACTGGGTATTCCGACCAGACGCCGTAATGCGGACCGCGCCGGTTCACTCTCCATGCAAGACGCCCGAGGTGAGCCTCGCGGTCGTATCCGGTCACTTCAGCAGCCTCGCGCAACCAAAGCAGCATCGCACCCTTTGCGGTGCGATGTGCGAGGCTTTCTAAGCCTGTATGGAGCGGTGCCAGTTCAGCCATTAAGGCGGTCCCCAACTGCGTTGTGTGTGCTCCTCGGAGACGCAGTGACATCCTCGCTGCAAGGCGGATCGGCGATCATCACATCCGCGCGCAACTCGGGCAGCAGCTTGCGGCAGTCACCAAGCCATAGCTCAGCGTCGCCGATATGCTCGACGCGCGAGGTCACGCTAACACCTCATCAAGGAACCTGATGATCGGCGCGCCTATATGCCGCCAGTCCCACAGGTACCAAGCGTACGGGAATCGTGGGCTCGCCTTGTCATCATCTGACCAGCGCGGGCGCCTTGGCAGGATCAGCTTCGCGGTATAGGCCGGATGTTGGAATAGCGGTCGGTTTCCCTTCGGCGCATCGAACTCGTGTCGCTGCAGTATCGCAACCTTGCCGCAGGTGGCTTGCGTTACATGCAGTGCGCGCCGGATGAACTCTCGCGCCAAATGGAACGGCGGATTGGTAATGACCGCGTGCACGCCTACCGAGAAAGCGTCCGGTGGTAGGATAGCATGTGCAGCATCGCGCAAAAAATCGCCGATGATCGTCCCTGGCCAGCCATAATCGTGGATATCGCTGGCGACGAAGAAATATCGGTTTCGGTCGATCACGCGGCACATGCGCCCGTCGCCGCAGGCCGGCTCCCAGATAACCGTCGTGTCTCTGATGCCGCCAGGCGGCACAAAGTCGATCGCAGCAAGTAGCGCTTCGGTCACCCACGGCTCTGTCGGATAGAAGTCGCGCGCCTGCCTCGCATAGCCAAGCTCGCCATGAGAGGCGGACTTGCGGTTTACCGGCTCTTCACCGAAGAGCGGCGCGCCTGGATCGGAACGGCGCACGAAATTGGCATTGCCAAGCGCGCTCATGCCGCGCGCCTTTCTTCATCGAGCGCTCGGACGGTGACGATCGCCTCTCTCGGCTTGCCGCCACGCATGATGCGAAGGTCAACGACTTGGTCATCATCGACGATGACCGCCATATCGGTGAGCAGATCGAGCGGGGCCTTGATACTGTTGTCGAGGTCTTGACGGCAGTTGCCGTTGATGATCTCGATCGCGATTGGCCCCTTGATGGTGTCCCAGCTTCGCGCCCGACCTTCACCAGCCCTCATCGCCCAGCCAGCGGCATTAGCCCATATCCGATAGCGCTCGGAGCGGACGCGCCCCTTGCCGGGGACGTTCGCGTAGAGGCCGTTGACCGATGGCGGTGAGGGAATGGTGAAGGTCAGCATTTGGCGCGGCCTAGCTACGCCTTGGGCTGGCCGTAATAGACCGGGAGCCCAGTCGCCTCGTGAACGCGATCGGCCTCAGCCTTGACCGCAAATCGCACGACCCGGCGCCATTCGACCAAGGTCATGAACCAGCAGAGGGCGCCGCCTTTTTTGCGGTATTGGAGCCGTACCGGGACGAGCTGGCTCGTCTCACCCTCGAAGACCGGCGCGCGGAGCAGGAAGGCATCGGGCACGATGACCTTGCGACCATCCTTGTCGCTGGTCTGGTGCTCCTGGGTGAAAATGACGGTTCGTTCGCCCGTCTTCGGGTTGTATCCTTCGGTTGCTCTGTCGTTGACGGAGACCTCGACGGTGCGCGCAAGCTGGATCAGCCTTTGCGCCGAGCCAAACCGGATTTGCCGCAGCTTGTAGAGTGCCGAGCGCGGGATATAGCGATCGTCATCGTCAGCCGGAGGCTCGTCTGGAGACGTGTCGTCGATCTGTCCAGCATCGTCGCCGAGGTTCAGCAGGTGCGTGAGCAGCTTGATCGTCGCCGGATCGACTTGCATCCAATCGAGCGGCGGGTTGGCGATATCGAATTGCCGATCGGCAAGAAAGGTGGCGAAATCGGAATGCGCTAGCGCGTGGCCGGAAATGGCCGACCATGCTGTGATCTGGTCGGACAGCGGGAAACCATAGCGGACGGTGTGAACGCCGAACCGAGGTGCCGCGGCATCACCCTGGCCGTGGAAATCCACGATAGCCAGAAGCGACGGGCTGCTCGCATCGTCGGTTGCGAAGATCGCGGTATCAGGCGCTTTGAACCGGTCCACATAATCGATAAATGACGTGACTGTGGTTACACAAGCCGCCGCTTCGATGCGGCGCGGCGCGTCACGCAACTTGTCGAGGAACGGTTGCAGGTTCTCGATTTTTTTTCCAGCGGGTACGATCGCCAGGGCGAGATTGTCTTGCGTTAGCTCGCCGATAATCGTCGGCGCCGACAGACGTTCGACCGCTTCGATAATCGGCTGTGAATTGTCCATAAGTGGTGCCCTCCTTTATTCGGCGGCGCGTCGCGCGCGGCCGAGATCGGTTCCGGGGAAAAGGCTGTCGCGCCCCGGGTCCTGCAGGGTCAGGGCGTTGTCCGGCGTGAGGAAGAAGCGCTCTTTCTGCTTGGGCCGCTTAGGCAGCTTGGCGTCGACCTCAAGCGAGACGTCGACGCCTTTCGGATCGACCTCCAGATTGATCTTGAGGATGATCTGCGCCTTGTGCTTGCCGCCGTGCTCGCGCACGTACTCAGCACAGGTTTCGGCAGCGTGTTTGTAGAGGCGTGTCGCCTCGGCACCGTCATCACCAGAATTCAGAACGGCGACGAGACGGTCGACGGTTTTCACTTCATAGGCTGGGTCACCCATTGCTTTTCTCCCTCCGGCGTTGGACCAACGGGTATTGCTTCCTCTTCAGTCGATCGTGTTGAACGGCAGTCGTTTCCCCTCGAACTCATCGGCCATCGCCCAGGCGACGCGGCTCATCAGCGAGGTATCGACGCCGAGCGCTTCCAGCTCGGCCCGTATCCGTGGTTCGCGCGCGAGCATTTCGGAAAGGCTCCTGAGCCGATGGCTCGCAGTGAG
>JASHSD010000774.1 GCA_030036985.1 Bryobacteraceae bacterium | reverse complement strand
GGACAAAGACGAGCTGATTGCGGCGATGAACCGTCAACTGGAGAAGATTCCCGGCGTGATCTGGAACTTCTCGCAGCCGATCTCCGACAATATGGAGGAAGCGGTCAGCGGCGTGAAAGGCGAATTGGCCATCAAAGTTTTCGGCGACGATCTGAAGACCCTCGAAGACAAAGGCCAGCAGATCGTCGACGTGATGCGCACGGTTCCGGGCATCCAGGATCTTGGTCTCTTTCGCGTGATCGGGCAGCCGAATCTGAACCTGAACGTGAACCGCGCCAAGGCCGCCCGTTACCAGATCAACGTTGCGGACATACAGGATGCCGTGCAGACCGCCATCGGCGGCAACGCCCTGACGCAGGTGCTCCAGGGCGAGCAGCGGTACGATCTGGTGCTGCGCTACCTGCCGCAATTCCGCAGCCAGAAAGACGCCATCGAAAATATTCGCCTGCTCTCGCCTTCGGGCGAGCGTGTTTCGCTGGCGCAGTTGTGCGATATCGATACCCTCGATGGCGCTTCGGAGATTTATCGCGAAGACAACCAGCGTTACGTCGCCATCAAGTACAGCGTGCGCGGCCGCGATCTGGGCGGCGCCGTGGAAGAGGCGATCAAAAAAGTAGACGCGCGGGTCAAACTGCCGGCCGGTTATCACATCAATTGGGCGGGCGAGTACGAATCGCAGCAGCGCGCGGCGCGGCGGCTGTCGATCATTATTCCGATCACGCTGATGCTGATCTTCCTGATTCTCTATTCGATGTTCAAGTCGATGAAATGGGCGACCCTGATAATGATGAACGTGGCCATGGCGCCGATCGGCGGGCTGCTCGCGCTTCTCGCCACCGGGACGAACCTGAGCGTCTCGTCGGGCGTGGGTTTCCTCGCGCTGTTCGGCGTCTCTGTCCAGGTCGGCGTGATTATGGTGGAATACATCAACCAGCTGCGCGTGCGCGGCCATTCCATCTTCGACTCCGCGGTGGAAGGCGCGGTGCTGCGGCTTCGCCCCATCATGATGACGATGCTGGTGGCGATGCTCGGCCTCCTGCCGGCCGCCACATCGCACGGAATCGGTTCGGATTCGCAGCGCCCGTTCGCCATCGTGATCGTCGGCGGGCTGATGGCCGCCCTGCTGTTGAACATCTTCCTGCTGCCCACATTGTACGTTTGGATGGCGGGTGAAAACGATATCCTGCCCGAACCCGAAGGCGAGTTCGAATAGCGATGACCAAAGCTGAAGTGTGCGCCCGCATCCGCGAGGTGGGGATCCTTCCCGGTATCCGCGTTCCATCCAAAGAGGACGCGTTGTTCGCGGCTAAGGAGATGTACCGCAACGGCATTCCCGTCGTCGAGATAACCATGACGATTCCGGGCGCGATCGGGGTGCTCTACGAACTGGCGGGCGCCGCGCCGGGGCTTACGGTGGGCGCGGGGACGGTTCTGGACGTGAAGACGGCGCGCGCGTGTCTGGATGCGGGCGCGGCGTTTATCACCAGCCCTGGCATCAACGCCGATATCGTCGAGTTCACGCTGAAGAATGACGTGTGCGCCATCCCCGGCGCGCTGACGCCGAGCGAGATTATGGAAGCCCTGCGGATCGGCGCGGATATGATCAAGATCTTTCCCTGCGCCAATGTCGGCGGGCCCGATTATATCCGGGCGCTGCGGGCGCCGTTCCCGAATCTCCCGTTCATTGCGTCGGGCGGAGTCAATCAGCAAACAGCGGCGGAATTCCTGCGCCGCGGCGCGTCGGCACTGGGCATCAGCGGAGAACTCATCCCGCCGCAGGCGGTCGAGACGCGCGACGAGAGCTGGATTCAGGAACTCGCGGGACGGTTTCTCGGCATCGTGCAGCGGACGCGGGAAGAATTCGCGTTGACGTAGACACCCGCTAAACAGCGGCTGAAGCTTGTGCAGGGACGCGACTAAAGTCGCGTGTCCAAGTTCAGCGTCGGCCGTAACCGCGCGCTTCTCTTACCATGCCCACGAAACGCCGCGTCAATTCGTGAATCCATGTCGAATTGCGCCGGCGGACGGCTTCGGGTGGAATCAGATCTTCGCCGATCCCCACAGCCGAGGCGCCCGCGCGAATAAAATCGCCGGCCGTCTGCTGCGTCACGCCGCCCGAGGCGATGAATGACGCGTGCGGGAACGGCGCCTTTACGGCTTTTATATAGGCCGCGCCACCGACCAGCGAGCACGGAAAGATCTTGATCAGGTCGACCCCGGCCTTGCATGCGGCCGTGATCTCGGATGGCGTGAGAGCGCCGGGGATCATCAGAATGTCGGCATCCCCGGCGAGCCGAACGATATCGAGGTCCAGCCCCGGGCTGGTGAGAAACGCCGCGCCGGCATCCATGCAGGCGCTCGCGGTGCGGGCGTCCATCACGGTCCCCGCGCCGACCATCGACTCCGGCATGGTCCGCGTCAGCTCCGCGATGACATCGACCGCATCCGGCACCGTGGTGGTGATTTCAATTACTCCGATCCCGCCTTCAAAAACCGTGCGTGAAGCAAATAATGCGTCCTCCGATGAAGAGACCCGGATGGCGGGAATGATTCCGATCTCCTCGATGCGCGCACGAACGTCCCGGTTCGTTACGACATGACCTTTCTCAGCCTGAGCCGGCATAGCGTCCCCTTCCCCCACGCCTTTATACCACGGATTGGATATACTTGCTTTCGGATTTCAACTCAGGAGAACAGCATGAGTTCGAAGCAGAACAGGATTGACAGGCGCGCATTTCTCGGTCGCGGAACGGCGGCGGCGAGCATTCTGATGAGCAGCGGGTTGGGATTGACGAAGTCTCTGATGGCGGCCAAGGCTGAGGGCGGCTCCGGAGGTCCCGTGGCGGATACCACGTCCGGCAAAATCCGAGGTCTGATTATCGATAAGGTCTATGCGTTCAAAGGCGTTCCGTATGGAGCGACGACCGCCGGCGCCGGGCGCTTCATGCCTCCTGTGAAACCGCGGGCATGGACCGAGGTGCGGGAAACGGTCGCGTTCGGCCCTCGTTCGCCGCAGCAGAGCGGAGTTCTGGAGATCCCCGAGGTCGGAGCCACGAGCGGCCAGGGACCGATGGGGGAAGACTGCCTCGTTCTCAACGTCTGGAGCAACGGACTGAAGGGCGGCCATAAGCGTCCCGTCATGCTCTGGCTGCACGGCGGCGGATATTCATCCGGTTCCGGCGATTACTCCATCTATGACGGCGCGAATATGGCGCGCAAGCGCGACGTCGTGGTGGTGACCATCAATCATCGGCTCAACGTATTCGGCTATCTCTACCTTGCCGATATCGGCGGCGAGAAGTACGCCGACGCGAGCAATGCCGGACACCGCGACATCGTGCTGGCTCTCGAATGGGTACGCGATAACATCGCCAATTTCGGCGGCGACCCCGCGAATGTCACGATTTTCGGGCAGTCTGGCGGCGGCGGCAAGGTGGCCACGCTGATGGCGATGCCGTCCGCGAAGGGGCTGTTCCATCGGGCGATCTGCCAGAGCGGCGCGGCGATCAAGGGCGTCAGCCGGGCGGATGCGACAAGAGCCGCCGAGACCCTGCTCGCGAAACTGAACCTGAAACCGAACCAGATCGACCAGTTGCAAAACATGCCTATGGACGAATTGACGAAGGTGATTACGTCCAGCGGCGTCGGGTTCCGGCTGGGTCCGGTGGTGGACGGCAAGACGCTGCCGCACGATCCCTTCGATCCGGGAGCCCCGGAAGAATCGGCCAACGTGCCGCTGCTGATCGGCAGCGTTGAGGAAGAGGTCAACTTCTTCCCGACAACGCAGTTGGATCCGATCGACGATGCCGATCTGCACAAGCGCGTCAAGCAGGCGACACGCGTGGACGACGCCACGGTCGATCATTTGATCGCGTTATATAAGAAGGACCGGCCGAACAAGAGCAACGTCGAGATCTTTCAGATCATCTCTACCGACACCGGATTCAGCGCTTCCGTTCGGACCGAAGCGGACCGCAAGGCGGCGCAGGGCAAAGCGCCGGTTTACAAGTATTACTTCACCTGGCAATCGCCCGTCCGTGAGGGCAAACTGCGCTGTTTTCACACGCTCGATATTCCGTTTGTATTGGAGAATGTCGACAACGGCAAGTCGATGACCGGGACGGGTCAGGATCGCTATGCGCTTTCGGATAAGATGAGCGGGGCTTGGGCGTCTTTCGCGCGTACGGGCGTTCCCAGCGCGAAGGGCCTGCCGAAGTGGGTTCCGTTCACCGCCGACCAGCGCGCCACCATGATCCTGGATAACGAATGCAAGCTGGTCAACGATCCTTATAAAGAGGAGCGCCTGGCGATTGCGGAACTGCGGCCCGCAGGGCGAGGCAGAGGCTAAGATACCACGCTTTGTGACGGGATCCTGCACAATGAAAGCAGCCTCGGGAGCGGTATGCGTGAATCGAGAACTGAAGCTCCCGCCACTTTAAGTCCACGCTGGAGCGCATAGGCTGCCGAACCTTGCGGCTACTCGAGGATGGAAGAAAAAGGAAGGGGCCGGAATACCGGCCCCGCTCGGGGCGAAGGTGCCGCTACCCTACAGAGTGAGGCCGCGGTAGGTGTCGGCCCACTCAAGCCGGCTGGTGGTGCCGTTGAAGAACCGGCGGAACGCGTCGTAGACCAAGCGGCGGACCGCCTTTCCGCGGGACGATTTGATGGCCGCGGTCGTTCGCTGGTATTCGTCCAGATTCATCGGGTCGTCGCCGCCGTTCGCGATAAGGTTCTGCAGGCGGAGCAGAGCACCTTCGAGGTTGGTATTGTTTGAGTCCATCCGTACCTTCCCGCAGGCGGCGGCGAAGCTCAGCAGGAACATGCCACCGCTCGACAGGATGTACTTGTGCGTCTGGTTATCCGCGTAGGCTTCGAGGATGCGGCGGTGGATGTCCGTTGTGATCTTCTTGAGCGTCTGAACCACGTCGTTGATATCGCCAACGTCGAAGGTGCTGTCGAGCTCGAGGTAGCCCTCATCGGCCTCCAGCAGTTCCTCGGTCTGATCCTGCTTCTTCACCTGCGGGTTGGCGGTGATGAACGCGCGAGCCGAGACGATCAGGTCGGAGGCGCTGAACTCTTCCTTCGGCTTAGACTTGCCGGGGACGTTCTGCGTCTCGTGCCAAATAGGGATGTTCGCGCTCATCTTGAGCTCGTCGATGAGAGGCCGCTGCATGATCTCAAGTTGGACGTCGAGGCTCATCCGCCTCTGACCCGTGTTGAATGTGACCATGTAGTGGAGCAATCCTTCGAGGTCGATCTGGTAGAAAATCTCATAACGGGTGACGCGCTTCAGGATCGCCTGCACGGCTGCGTTCGCGTCGCCGCCCTCCCGGCCTACCGCCTCGTCGACCGCCGATTTGAAGTATTCCCAAGCCTCATTCGAGATGCAGCGCTCCTCGACCAGTTTCTCCCGGAGGAAGACCAGCAATATCGCGATCAGGTAGCAGTAGAGGCGCTGGAGGCCATCAATGACGGAGTAGCGGATGTCCGGCTGTTCGAGCGACTGCGCTCGCGCGCCGGTGGCACCGGTGCCGAGGGCGGCCACCTTCGCTTCCGGCATCGCGGCCCCGTCGATGAAGTCTCGGATCAGCCGCATGTAGATCGGGTCCTTGAGGTGGTCAAAGGGCTGCCGCTGCGCGAAGTTGTCCTGGACTGACACCCGCTGGATGTAGATCGCGAGCGGCTCCTCGACATGGGCGATGAGGCCGTGAGTCCGCCGGTCCGGCAGCGGCTCTGCGATCGGTCTGATTGCGGCAGGCGGGGTGAGTGGCCCGCCGAAACCCGCCTTCTCCAACTCGTCCTTTATGTTGACGATGCGCGCGCGCAGGAGTTCCTGGCGCTCCACGCGGGTTGGCGCCTTGTAGGTGCTCTTTGGGGGACGGCCTCTCGGCATTCTCTTCTTTCCTTCCGTAACTCCGTCGTCGAATCCGTCGAGCGGAACCTTGGCGTCGGGATACTTCTTCTGCGCCCACTCCACGACGTCTGCCTCATCGGTAATACCCTCGGCGTTGGCCTGCTTCTTGATCGCCTCCCACACGAGACGATCAAGTTCGTTTTTTTGTACTTTCGTCATGTCTTCACCTTTAGGTCTTGATTTGACGTTGAGGCTCGGCATGGCGCATAATCGAGATGAAATCAACGATTGCTGAGCCCTGCTCGGCGCCAACTAGGCCCGCTCATCTTGCCGGATGCAGCGGGCTTGATTGTTTATCGCACTATTTGGCTCTTGCGTCAAGAGCCAAATAAATAAATGAGCCAATTATTTTTGGATCCCGCAGCCGAGACTGGAGAGAACAAATTGGCTGTCGAGATCAGGTATGTCCGTGGCCACGCCCACCCTGCGCTCCCCGCTAGGTCACGCGGTGTGACAAGATACCGGGCGGCTGGAGCGTTACCGCCTGTCCTTTGTGGTCATGGAGGGATACCAGGTCAGAGAGGTGCTGCCAACAGATCACCATTTCTCGCAGGCTGCCCTGAAGGCACTCATGCTTGCGGATCCCGCTCAGCCCTTCCAGCCTTGAGCAATATAGGTCGGCGCTCATGACGCCGCTTCAGACGTCCACGCACTGCCGAACGCGCCTTCTCGGACCGTCGCAGGTCGTCGCCCGCGACAGATCCAAAACATTCCGCCGCGGCCTCGTGCAATCGGCGCTGCTTTTCGTTATCAGAGAGCCCAGCCATATCAATCCTGGCCGGCGTGGGCCTTGGCTGTTCGCGCCTGCAACTCCCGCAGAACCGACAACTCCGTCTCGGTGGGCGCGGGAGTGGTTGCGACGCTGTCCACAACCTTCAGCTTCCAACCAGTGGCGGCAACGACTGTATCCACAGGGATGCCGGGATGGACGCTCGTCAACGTCAATTCCTTCGTCACGGCATCGGGCGTCATGATTCCGAGATCGGTGATGACCGCTGTCGGCCCTTTGCCCGGAAAGCGCATGCGCGCGCGGCTGTCTCCGCCTTCCATATGTCCGCCGGAGGTCTGGAAATCGAGCTTTTCGACGAACGCCCGCTTCGTCTG
>JASHSD010000773.1 GCA_030036985.1 Bryobacteraceae bacterium | reverse complement strand
TCGACGCCGTCCGGCATCACCAGTTCGGTCCTGCTCGGCAGCGCGGTCTCCCATTCCATGAGCTTCCATTCGTCCCCGCTTTTTCGATAGTGGCCGTTGCGGACAAAGTCGGCGGAAATCTCGACCGTTGCCGTGATCAGGCTCCGCCACTGCGCCCAGGTCTGATCCCATCGGATGGGCAGCAGTTGGTGGTCGAGGAGGACTTCGATTTTTCGCTTCCCGTCGCGCAGGACCGCATAGTCGGCGAAATAGTCGAGCTTGCTCAGATGCACCGGCACGGTGCGATGCCGCCGCTCGGGCAGGAATGCCAGTATCCTGGCGGCGAAGAATGCGCCGCCGTCTTTCGCGAGTTCTCCCTCGACCAGCAGCGTGCCGAATCCGGAATAAGGAAACGGCACCGGGGCGGTCGAGTCGTTGCGGACGGCGTCGTAAACGGCGCGAAGCTCGGGATCGGCGAGCATGTTGTAGGCGCGTTCGATGGTGGCGAGTTCCGCGGGCGACGCATTCCGCTCCTTCAGCTCGATGCGCCGGATGCGATAGCCCAGGCGCAATTCCTTGAACGGAACGTCCGCCGGCAGGTGGAGCAGAGTGTAGAAGCTCGGCTGGCGGCTCCAGTCGGCCTTGCGATTGGCGGCGAAGAAGTAGTCGCGGATCGCGGCGCAGGGGATGTGTATCGCGCCGATGCCGAGGCCGCCGTTCGCCACCTCGACTCTCACGACCTGCTCGGAACGGCGGTCGGGCTTCGGACGCGCGGCGTAGCCGACCTGCGCCTGATAGACGTCCGTGCGCCAGCCCGACGGCTTGCGAACGTGAACCTCTGTTTGCACGGCATCCGCTGATGATGAGGAGGCCGGAGCGACGATCTGATCGCCCACACGAACGTGCGCGCCGGTCAGTCGCGACAGCGCCAACTGGCGGTTGTCCCCCAGCAAACAGATCAGTTTTGGTCCTTCCACTCTCACCCCGATGACAGGGGCCGGAACCGGCGTCCCAGCTGTGGCCTCCGGGGGTGCAGAGAGGGTTTCCAGTGCGGAACTCATCGCAGCCCGAGCATAGCCCGAACTGCGAAATCGTGCAAACAAAACCGGAGGAGGAGGGAAAAACGATGGCAGGGCAGAAGTTAGCGGACGTGGACGCCGTGCCGAAGAGGACGAACCATGCAGCAATTGAACGGTCTGCACAAAGAGACGCCGGAGAAGGAAACCGCGCCCGATGCCGGAGTATCGGCCAGCGGCGCCGCGGAACTCCCATCAGAACTGCTGAAGGAACTCAAGGCTCCGCTGCCCGCGGAGGCAGTCTCGCCGAATCCGGAACGCCCCGGGCTTTCCGCGATCAAGGTGATCTACGTGGTCGAACGCCTCAACGAGGTGTTCGACCTTAATGGGTGGCGCGTCCAGAACCAGGTGGTCGAGAACGGACGAATGGTCGTGGTGAAGGCCACGCTTACGGTTCCGAAGTATGGGATCTCGATCGAGCAGTTCGGCGGCAACGACAACCCGGATCGCGGCGACGCTTACAAAGGCGCATGCACGGATGCGCTGTCGAAATGCGCCAGTTACCTCGGTATCGGCATGGACGTGTACAAGGGACTGCACGATCCGCGGCTCAGAAACGACTCCGATCCGCGGGCGCAAAGTTCCCAACGGCCTCGATCCGTCCAGAATCGGACCAGCCGCGCAGCCGCTGGCCTTACTGCCGGGAACATGGGCGGGCGATTTACCGCGATGCAGCGCGTGCTTGGCGAGGAATTCTACGGCGCAACGCTCAAGCGCTTCGGCTACGCGAACGTGACGGATATCCCGAACGTGGAGAAGGCGCGCGAGGTCTACAGGCTTCTGCTGGACGCCTTTCGAAGCCGTTTCTCGGACTATCGACGCGCTGTCGGACCGGCGGTGTACGAAGCGATTCTGCGCAACATGCGATTCAACAGAAGGGCGAAACTCAGCCCGGAGCAGGCGGTGCGCGTATTCAACGAAATGGAGGAAACGATCCTTGCAGCCCAGTAATGACGCCATGCGCTCAACAGAGCCTGCTGTTTGGGACGTAATTACGCCTCGGTTTCCGATCGGCCGAATGTTGGCGACGCCTGGTGCGCTCACGGCATTCGCGGGAACGCACGAAGACCCGCTGGAGTTTCTGGAGCGCCACGTTTCCGGCGATTGGGGAGACCTCGACGACTTCGATAAAGCGGAGAACGAACGGTCTCTTGCGGATGGCTGCCGGATTCTCTCCTCATACCATCTGGCCGACAGCACGAAGATCTGGATCATCACCGAAGCCGACCGTTCCGCGACGACGATTCTGCTCCCGGCAGAGTATTGACCCGCGAAGCGCCGCTTCCCCACCGAAAAACCAACAACTGAGGAGCTTCTATGCGAGACGGACGTCTGTCCAAATTCCGGCCGCCATCGGCGGCTTCGGACGGCGATCAATTGATTCTGGATCATCTGAAACTCGTGCAAGCCATCGCCGCGAGCGTTCAGGCGAACCTTCCCGTGCATGTCGAGGCGGACGATCTGATCGACGACGGAACCTGCGGGCTGATCGAAGCGGCAAGACGATACGACGCCACCCGAAATATCCCGTTCGCCGCGTTTGCCAAACATCGAATCCGCGGCGCCATGCTCGATGGATTGCGCCGCGTGGACCCGGCGTCGAGGAACCTTCGCGAGAAGGCGAAGCGGATCGACGCTGTGACGCGGGATCTGGGCGACCGGTTGGGTCGAACCCCGACTGCGGAGGAAGTTCAGGCGAAGAGCGGCATATCGACGCGGTGCCTCGACAGGTTGTGCGCGAGTATGGTCGCGGTTGGACCGGCGTCAGAGCGCAGCGGGAACTTGGCCGGATATGGTCCCGACCCGAAAGCCGATGACGCCACGAGCACCGATGCGGTGGTTGCGCGAGCGGAGTTGAAAAACGCGCTGCGGGGCGCAATCCGGTTACTGCCGCACCGGGACCGGCAGATCGTGGTCCTCTACCATTGGCGCGGCGCCACGATGCAGGAAATCGGCCGCATGTTTCACATCAACGAAAGCCGGGTTTCTCAGATCCACAAGCGGGCCCTCGATCATTTGGCGACAACGCTGCGATCCTCCGGAATCACTTCGACCGGTTCTATCCTGCGGTAGCTGACGCCCACAGGTGCGAGATCCCGCCATGAAAGGAGCGCGTGCATGGCATCAACAGCTCTTGTCCCGGCGCCCACGCCTCGGCGCAAACGCGAATTCATGCCCGCGATGGACGAAGAAATTCGGCGCGCCTATCGCTTGTTTCTGGATCACAACAACCGGAAAGCGATCGCCGCGTGCACCCGAAAGCTGCAACTGCCGAGGTGGGCCATAAACCGAAGAGCGGCATACCTCGGGCTGGCTCGGATCAAAGAGCCGGAATGGAGCGCCGCCGAAACAGATGTTCTAGAGAAATGGGGACATCTCACGGACGCCGTGATTCAG
>JASHSD010000068.1 GCA_030036985.1 Bryobacteraceae bacterium | reverse complement strand
GATGACCGCGAACTCCGCACGTTAATCTCAGGTTTCCGGCACTGCTGCGCAGCAGGCCCACACTCTAAGAACGAATGCAAGTTCAGCAGGAATCACGCAAAATTCGCTTTGTGTGATGCTCTCAAGCCGGACTACTTCCTGGCCGTCTCGCCAGGCAAGGAGGTTTGTTTTCAGCTATCGCACGCTGGACACCATATTGCGGTCGTCGACGTACCGCTGTGCTCGCTCGTTGCTCAGCTGAAAACCTCGACATGAGGTGCTCTCTGGCCTCCGCGATGTAGCGTCCGCCCCCGCGCTATTCCGGTTCTGTCTGCGGTTCCTCTGAAGTCGTCTCTGGTTCTACTTCCGGTTCCGGCTCCGGAGCCGTCTTCGTCGCCTTATCGAACAGGAAATTGAGCGTCTTCTCGGTCTGGATATGCGAGGCGATCCGGTCCATGGTCCCGTCTTCGCTCAACCTCTTCCGCACGGTCGGCAGAGGCTCGCGTTGCTGCTGCGCGATGCGCTGCACTTCGCGATCGACCTCCTCGTTCGTCACGCCGATCGCTTCCCGCTCGGCGACCCTGCCCAGAATCAGCGAAGCCTTCACTTCCCGAATCGCGGGCTCCCGCTGCGCTTCCCGGACCTTGTTCCAGTCGAGGTTCAGCGAATGCGGATCGAAACCCGGACGCGACAACGCCTGCAGCCGCTGCTCCACCCGGTTCTCAATCTGCCGCTTCACGAACGCTTCCGGCACGGGAAAATCGTTGGCGTCGACCAACTTCTCGACCAGCTTGTCCTTCGCCTCGCGCTGCGCCTCGGCCTCCCGTTGCGCGAAGATCGATTTCCGCAACGCCTCCCGCAGCTCTTCCATGTTGCGGAAATCGCCCAAATCCTGCGCGAAATCGTCGTTGACCTCAGGCAGTTCCTTGCGCCGCAGACCCTTCACCACGCAGCGGAAGCGAATAGTTCTGCCCGCGAGTTTCTCCTGCCCGAAATCCTCGGGATAAGCGACGTCGAATTCCTTCTCGTCGCCGGGCGAAGCGCCGCGCAGATTCTCGGTGAAGCCCGCCATCGTGTCCGGACCGCCGATCAGCACCGAAACTTCGTCCGACTTGATCGGGTCGATCGCGCCCGACAGGCTTTCGAGAGACACCACGGCGTAATCGCCGTCCTCGATCGGCCGCGGGTCAACATTGGCGTAGGTCGCCTTGCTATCGCGCAACTCCTCGATACGTTTGTCGATGTCCTCTTCGGTCACTTCGGGCTGCGCGTAAGGCACCTCGACGCCCGTGTATTCAGCTGGGTCGAACTCGGGAAAAACCTCGAACTGCGCTTTGAACCGCACCGGCTCGCCGTCGTGAAAATGCACGTCGGAGATGCTGGGCGTGCCCACAACGCGAAGGTTCTCTTCTTTGGCCTTCTCGTCGAAGAATCTCGGCACGAGATTCTCCAGCACCTTCTGCCGGATGTCGCCGGCGAAGTTCTTGCGGATGATGGCAGCCGGAACCTTGCCGGGACGGAACCCGGGCATCTTGGCCTTGCCCTGGATATTCTTCGTGACCTTCTCGGTCTCGGCCTCGACCGCTTCCGCCGGAATCAGGATCTCAAGCTCGTGCCTGCAACCTTCGACTAATGCCAACTCGGGTTTACCTCGGGGTAAGAAAAGTCCAAACCTTCAGGGTATCAAAGTGTGTGGCCGATCACTTGGCCAGGGCTTCGTCGAGCGCGGCCGCGAGATCGTCGAAGATGATCGGCGAGGTGAAAGACAGACCGCCCACATAAACAGTGGGCGTGCTCGCGATTCCGCGCGCCACCGCGACCTGCCGGTCCTGATCCACCAGAATGTCGAGGCGCTGGTCCTTCATAGAATCGACGATGGCCTTCGGATCCAGATGATTCCGTCCCGCGAATGCGGCCAGCCAGGCGCTCAGGTTCGCCGAAGTGATGTGGTCCTGCTCCGACAGAAGCTCCCGGCGGATGTCGATGCCCTCCGCGGAATCCTGCTCCCAGACCCAGCGGGCCGCCACCGCGGCCTGTCTTGCCCAATCGTGCTTACCCTGCGGAAAGTCGCGATGGATGATGAGGATCTTCGATCCGTATTTCGGCAGAATCTTCTGCTCCAGCGTGGATTCGAAGTGCGCGCACTCGTCCGACTGGAGGTCTTCATAGATCACGAGCTTGACGGGACTCGCCTTGTTCCCCTCCACCACGTCGTGCCGCGAAGCGAAGCCGGTGCTGCCAGCCAACGTCAGGCCTGAGACCAACAAAAGGGCCGCGATTCTCATAGCTGAACGGGACTCTGCAGGCGGAAGGTCAGCCTCGTTTCCGAGGGGATTTTGACTTTCTGCCCGCTCGTCAGAACCTCCGCGCCGGTGCCTACAGCCGCGCCGGAACCGGCGCCGATCGCCGCGCCTTTGCCGCCGCCGGCGATGGCGCCGATGATCGCGCCCAAAGCGGTCGTGCCGCCGATGACGCCGGCGCTGCGCTGCCCGCGCGAACTGCTCTCGCTGGTGACGCTGCTGCTGGTGACATCGACGGGCTGTCCGTTGATAGTGATCGTGGAAAGCGCCAGGGTCAGAACGGTGCGGCCTTCGATCTTGCCCGACTGCTGATCCTGAATCAGTTTGGTGGTGACGTCCGCGTTGCGCGGAACCACGATCTGACCGTTGACGTAAAGCGGCTCCGCCAGACTGGCCCGGAAGGTTTGACCAACGTAGGCGGTATCGGAATTCACCGCATCGATCATACGCACCACTACAGGCGCGTCAGCCGGAATCACGATTCCGGAGGTAACCGGTGGCGGCGCAGCTGCGGGGGTGGAAGGAGGATAGGCGTTTGCCGGCGGATACGGCGATTGTGGCGGCGGTGGCGGATAGGATTGCGGTGGCGGATACGATTGCGCCTGCGGCTGAGGCGCTTGATATTGATAGCCCGGATCGGCGAAGATCACCGACTGCACCTGGGTGAGATCGTATGTGCGAACGTTCCCGTTGACGTCCATCCGGATCTGGCGTGCGTTTCCGCCCAGATACGTGCCTTGAACTGTTTCGCCGCTCCGCAGCGTCAGCGTGTCGGCGCTGAGCAAAGCGGCGGCGGAGCAGATCAGAACGGCAGCTTGTACTAAACGGCCCATAATCCCTCACTCTTGATTCTAAATGAGGGACCGGATTGGAGGACGCTCGGGTTGCATGAAAATACGGGGCCTGTGACCAGATAGTCGGCGCAGGCTGCCGCGGCACACGCGAGAACGTGGTCGTCGTTTTCGCCATTCCGATGCACCGCGCAAGCTCCGCCTTCTTCAGACCCGACTCCAGGAACGCGGCGTACAGATCGACCTTGGCCGCCTGCAAAGCGCGCAGTTCGACAGGACGAAACTTCGAACCGCGGTGGCGCCGGGCCTTGGGTAAGGGTCTGGAGTCCCGGATAAAATCGCCAACAGTGAGCAACAGAAGATCGCGCGCCATCTCCATCGCTTCCTCGTCGGTTTCGCCCTGCGTTGCGCCGTAGCCGAAATCGGGAAAGGTGACGACATAGCCGCCCGCCTGCGGGTCGGGTTCGAATAATGCCAGGTCGAGTTCCATTTCAGAATGCAACTCATGGTAACCACTTGTGGTTACTCCGTAAAAAACGTAAATTGTCCAGGAAATAACTGGGCAGCTCTATTTGGTTCGGACGCGACTTCAGTCGCGTCCCTGGAGTTTCTACATTTTCCCTCTTGAATGTTTCGGCTGTTTGTGTTTTCATCTATGTAGATGAAAGAGAGGGAGGCCGCCCGTCGGCGCGATAAACTGGCCGCCTCGATCGTCGCGCCCGCCGAGATTCTGCGCGGTTCCCTGCTCGAGCGCACCATCCGGCACAAGAAAGGCTGCCGAACCTGCGCCGAGGGCGGGGGCCATACGGCGTGGGTCCTGTCAGTCAACTACCCCGGCGGCCGCAACAAGCAGATCAGTCTCCGGCCCGACCAG
>JASHSD010000772.1 GCA_030036985.1 Bryobacteraceae bacterium | reverse complement strand
CCCCTTGACATTCTACTGCAGGCTGCTACACTCACCTAGAGTGTCTACTAAAGAACAAATCGAGCGCATTGAGTTGCTCCAGGGCACGCTGGACCTGTTGATTCTGCGCACGCTGCTGTTAGGCCCGGCCCACGGACACGCTATCGCCAAAGCCATCGAATTCAACTCCGACGAAGTGTTGCAGGTAGAGCAGGGGTCGCTCTACCCGGCGCTGCACCGGCTGATCAAGCGCGGATGGATTTCCGTGGAGGACGGCACCTCGGAAAACAATCGCCGTGCCAAGTTTTATCGCTTGACGGCAAAAGGCCGCAGGCAATTGGCGCATGAGACCAGCAAGTGGGAAAAATTCGCGGGGGCCATCGCGCGCATTCTGCGGCCTACTGAGGAGCAAGAATGAAGCGACGCGCCAAACGTCTCCTGCACGATCTGGATCAGGAGATCCGCGAGCATATTGAGCTGGTGACACAAGAAAACATGGATCGCGGGATGACGCCGGAACAAGCTCGCCACGCGGCCCGCCGCAAACTCGGGAACCAAACGCTGATCCGTGAGGAGGTCTACGGCATGAACAGTTTCCAATTCCTCGAAACCATCTGGCAGGACGTCCGTTACAGCCTTCGAACCCTGGCGAAAAGCCCCGCTTTCACGTTCGTGGTCGTTCTTTCGCTCGCGCTCGGCATCGGCGCGAACACCGCCATTTTCAGCCTGATCGATGCGGTTCTTCTCAAGATGCTGCCGGTGAGTCACCCCGAGCAATTGGTGAACCTGACAACCAACAATCCCGACTTCGGATCCAATTACGCATTTCCCTATCCCGCGTTTAAAAGATTCCGCGATGCCCGGCAGATCTTCACCGGCGCACTCGCGTTCTACCCGCTTGGCGACGTGGATTTCGAAGTGAACGGACAAGGCGGAGTCGCCATCGGCCAGGCGGTGTCCGGCGACTACTTTCAAACGCTCGGCGTCAGCGCGATCATCGGCCGAACGATTCTGCCTGAGGACGACAAAGCGGCGGGACAAGGTCCGGTCGCCGTTCTCGGTTACGACTACTGGCGCGATCGTTTCGGCCTCGATCCCGCCATCGTCGGCAGACAGATCGTTTTGAATAACACAGCAATGACGATCGTCGGAGTGACTCCTCCGGAGTTCTACGGCGTCCAGCCGGGGCAGCGAATCGCGGTTTCGGTTCCGCTCTGCATGATTGCCCAGGTGCGCCCGGGTTGGGCGGCGCCGGGCAGCAAATACGATGTGTTGACAGCGCCTTATCGCAACTGGCCGCCTTATCGCAACTGGCTGCACATCATGGCGCGGCTGCGGCCCGGCGCCATGATCGAACAGGCTCTGGCCGGCGCTCAGCTGATTCAGAAACAGGCAACCCGAGATGCCGCCGAAGGGCTGGCAGGCACTCCCGTGGACTCTTCGGCCGCCCGGCGCTCCCTGCTCGAAACGAAGCTGGTATTGAGCGAAGGGGCCAAAGGTCTCGCCACACTTCGGCAGCAGTTTCCAAAGCCGCTCTACATTGTGATGGCGATTGTCGGTCTGCTGCTTCTTGTTACCTGCGCAAACGTCGCGAATCTGCTGCTCGCTCGCGCCAATTCGCGCGAAAAGCAGATTGCGGTAAGACTGACTCTGGGAGCCGGAAGGCGGCGTCTCATTCGGCAGTTGATCACCGAGAGCGTTCTGCTCGCATGCGGCGGCGGCGCCCTCGGACTGCTCCTCGCCTTTGCGGCCGGCCGCTTTTTACTGGCGCTGATGTCCCATTCGAATTCCCCCGTCATGCTGAACGTGCGGCCCGACAGCGCGGTTTTGACCTTTACCCTTCTGGTATCGCTGCTGACGGCGCTTCTGTTCGGCCTGGTCCCCGCATGGAGGGCCACAGGCCTCGATTTGACCGCGGCTCAGATGCAGGCGATACGAAGCGCAGGCAGGACCACTCGGCGTTCCACGCTCGCGAAGGGCCTGGCCGTATTGCAGATCGCTGTTTCGGTAGTGCTGCTGATCGGCGCCGGACTGCTGGCGCGCAGCCTGGGAAACCTTGAAAACTTCAATCCCGGATTCAGCAAAGATCACGTCCTGCTCTTCTCCCTGAACCCGGACGCGGTCGGATATGGGGGACAACGCCGCGCCGCGCTGTATCAGCGGCTGTTGGAGGCATTGCGCCAGGTCCCGGGAGTGCGTTCCGCCACTTTGTCCATATTCAGTCCGTTAAGCGGAGGACGCAGTAACACAAATCCGACGGTGATCGGATACACGCCGCCTTCGGGCCAGGAACTCACACCGGTCGATATCGAAGTGGTCGCGCCGAGCTATTTCGAAACACTGCGGATTCCGTTGCTGCTTGGGCGGGATTTCACTTCCCGCGATCGCGACGGCGCGCCGAAAGTCGCCGTCGTCAATCAAGCTATGGCGCGCCATTATTTCGGCAACTCGAATCCGATCGGCAGACGCTTCAGCATACCCGGATGGCTGGGGGATCCGATCCCGATTGAAATCGTCGGCTTGGCCGCCGATGTCCGCTATCACGACCTGCGCAATCAGGCGGAACCCATGGCGTACCTCCCGTTTCTTCAGTTACGTTTGAGGTAAGGACCGCAATCAGTCCGGAAGGAACGGAAAGCGCCATCCGCCGGGCAGTGATGGCGATCGACAGCCGCCTGCCCATTTTCAATGTCGGAACGCTCAGTGACCAGGTCGATAAATCGCTCGTGCAGGAGCGGCTGGTGGCCTCGCTTTCGAGCGTATTCGGCGCCCTGGCCGTGATTCTGGCGTGCGTGGGATTGTACGGCCTGATGGCGTTTGCAGTCAATCGAAGGAGGAATGAAATCGGGATTCGTATGGCGCTTGGCGCACAGCGCGGCCAGGTTGCAGGCATGGTTTTGCGCGAGACGCTGCTGCTGGTTGGGGCCGGGTTGGGAATCGGCATTCCGGCGGCCCTCGCGGCTTCGCGTTTGATAGCGGCCGAACTCTATGCGTTGAAGCCGGGCGACCCGATTACGATTCTGCTCGCCTCCCTCGCCATGGCCTGCGTCGCGGCACTGGCAGGCTATCTCCCGGCCAGGCGAGCGTCTCGCGTGGACCCGATGACCGCGCTTCGCTACGAATGAATCGATCAATATGACTTGGCGATCACGACGCGCCGGTCCACCGGCTCGCCGGTGACGATGCATCTCCCGCCGCCGTCATATTGGTCGACCAGCGGGATGTTGCGCACCGTCGCCTTGAATTCCTTGAGCCGCGCATCGCAGGCGGGATCGTCTTTCAAATGCGCCATGACAAACTTATTCGCGCCGTTCAGAATCTCTTCCACTTCGATCATTGAATTGGCGAGCACCGTGTTGGCCTTCAGGCGTTCCTTCGCCGCACCGTAGAGATCTTTCTGCATCGTTTCCAGCACTGCAGTCAGGCGCGCCGCAACATCCGATTGCGCGACGACCTCCTTCGCGCCGGTATCGCGCCGCTTCAGCACGATATTGTTCGACGCCACATCGCGCGGACCCAGCTCCAGCACCACCGGCACGCCGCGGCGCTCCCAGTAGAAGAACTTCGCGCCGGGCGAATGGCCGTCGCGATCGTCGATCTTCGCCCCGATTTCTTTCGCGATGCGATGCGCGGTTTCGAGCACGCGAGCCCTCTCTTCGTCCTTGCGGTAAATCGGAACCAGGACCGCTTTCACCGGCGCCAGCTTCGGCGGCAGCACCAGGCCCTTATCGTCCGAATGGCTCATAATGAGGCCTCCGATGAGCCGCGTGCTCACGCCCCAACTCGTCTGCCAGACATAATCGAGACGGCCTTCTTTGCTCTGAAACTGAACGTTGAACGCCTTGCCGAAGTTCTGTCCAAGGTCGTGGCTGGTGCCCGCCTGCAGGGCGAGTCCGTTCTGCATCATGGCTTCGATCGAATAGCTGCGCAGGGCTCCCGCGAACTTCTCCGCGCGCGTTTTGACGCCCTTGATCACGGGCATCGCCATCACATCCTCGGCCACTTCGGCGTAGATATCGAGCATGCGCAGCACTTCCTCGACCGCCTCTTCGTGCGTGGCATGAGCGGTGTGACCCTCCTGCCAGAGGAACTCCGTGGTGCGCAGAAACATGCGCGTGCGCAGCTCCCATCGCACCACGTTCGCCCATTGATTGATCAGCACCGGCAGGTCGCGCCAGCTCTGAATCCACCTGGAGAAGAAATGGCCGATGATGGTTTCGGAAGTCGGCCGAATGACATACGGCTCTTCCAGTTCCTTGCCGCCCGCGATCGTCACCACGGCCAACTCCGGCGAAAAACCTTCGACGTGTTCCGCTTCCTTCTTCAGAAAACTTTCCGGTATCAGCAAAGGAAAATACGCGTTCTGATGGCCGGTGGCCTTGAAGCGAGTATCCAGTTCCCTCTGCAGCACCTCCCAGACGGCATAGCCGTTCGGCTTGATGACCATGCAGCCTTTGACGATCTCGGCGGGTTCCGCCATATCGCCCTGCTGGACGACGTCCTGATACCACGCGGCGAAATCCTTCTCGCGCGGTGTGATGGGTGATTCAGCCATGAACTTTTCAGGTTACTTCAGAGACCATGCGGACGGACGGGAACATGCCCACTGCTAGAATGATCTCTTTCATGGAGGTGTTCCATCGCCCTCATTATCGGTGTGCCGCGCGAAACGTCCAGTGGCGAGCGGCGCGTCGCCCTCACACCACGCTCATGCGAAGCGCTCATCAAGCTGAAACTTGAGGTGATCGTCGAAGCGTCGGCGGGCCTCGATGCCGGTTTTCCAGACGACGATTACGTCCGCCGCGGAGTTCGCCTCGTCTCCAGAGCCGAAGTTTTTAACGACGCAGCCATTATCGTGCAGGCCCGCGCCCCCGGCGCCAATCCGGAAGCC
>JASHSD010000771.1 GCA_030036985.1 Bryobacteraceae bacterium | reverse complement strand
TAAATGATTTGGTGCGTCGAGCGGAGTCGCTACTCGTGACGGATTCGACTTACGAGGACTGCGATCCGCGTAACACCCTATCGCACTTGCACTGCCGTATCCGGCGAGATCAGAGGGTGTACTTTTTCGATTACGCGGTCGTGACGGCCAGCCTCGATCCACTGCCAAAAGCGGCGCGCGAACAGGCGGCGGGTGTGTTCGGACTGGTCGCGGAGCGCTTCTCCTGGCCTGCCGCTCGCCGTGCGAGAGTCTCGCCGCTGCGGGAGATGCCGCGTGAAGAGTAGGATCGAACTCATCGTCGACCGGATTATCGAGGAGCGGCGTTGGCGGCCGTTCCGGGACCGCGAAATCACGATTGGCAATGACGGGCCGCCGATCAGCGCATGCATTGCGCTGCATGATCGCAAGATCCATCTGAGTTTCTCTGCGGATTTCGAGCACCTGCTCGCGGGAATGATTCGCGACCACCACCTGCCCATAGACGTGTCGCAGGCAAGCGAGGCGATCATCTTGCACCTGTTCGTCCACGAGCACAACCACCACCAATATTGCCCGGCCAACGACTACCTCTTTGAGGAAATCATCCAAGGCATCAGGGAGGTCATCGAACTCCGCGAAGCGCGCGAATCGCGAGTTCGTACCGTCGCTTTCGAGATCCATAACATGTTCTCAGACACGATCATTAACACGATCGAGTCGCACAAGGACGGGCAGTATCGAACCGGGCAGGGGCTCGCCGCCCTGCTCGCCTTGTACTACCGCTCGCGGCAGAGCCTGTTTGGCGCACGGGCGGACAAGGCGATGGAACTGTTCCTGGAGTCCAACCTGTACCTCTGCGGGCTGGAGGAGTCGTTCTACCGGGAAGCAAAGCGCTACCTGCCGCGCTTCTTTCTAGGGGCGAAGGAGGCGGTGACCGCGCTGTTGGGTGTTTTTCTTGAGGATCCGGCTCTGGTGGATCGTTCGATGTCCCACGCGCTCATGGTGGCAGACTCCCAAGCGATCATCGATCGCATGTGCGCATGCGACCGCTGGCGCGAGATGGCTCACAACTACTCCGCGATCATTCACCCCTACCTCAGACAGGCTCACCCGGAGTTGCAGAACTCCTTTTCGGGCAAACGCCCGGCGGGTGGGCGAACTGCGGCCAGCGAGCACGGTGGACAAGGTCAGTCCTCGCAAGAGGGTCTCGACGTAGCGGGCGGCCCTGCAGTGGAACCCAGTGTTCTCCAGCCAAAGGGCCTCGCTGAAGGAGAAACGAGTAGGAACAGGCCAGGTGAAACCGAAGCGAAAGCCGGTGCGAGCACCGACCATGCGGCAGATCAGGACCGTGCGGCCCGGCCTGTAGGCGGAACGGGTCAGCCAGGGCACGAGGCGCGGTCGGTGACTGAAGGGGACATCTCCGCCGCCGAGCCGACAGACGCGGTTTCTGAAAACGGAGGAGGATCGACTAGCCAGGAGTGCCCAAAAGAAGACCGTGGGGCGCCACGGCAGGCCTCGGAGCGGCAGTCAGCGCCGGGCGCCGAATCCGAGGAATCGAACGAAAAGACAGCCGCCCCGGGCAAGCCGCCCATTTATGGGTCCCGAGGGGTCATCGTTCCCATTAACCCCCTCCCATTTCCCCATCCGATAGCGCATTCAGATCCGCTTTCAGAACCGGCAGCAGGGATGGACCCAAGGGCCGGGAAAACCGACGGTCGGAAGGCCAAGCTGAAACCTGGAGTCCGCACTCTGCGCTCCCGGATTCGGATCCCGGGAGGGAAATCTGCAGGCATCGGCAGCGGCCTGGACAGTGCCAATGTTGACGAGTTCGAGCGGCTGGACCAACTCTACAGCGAACGAGCTGGCAAGCTCCTGCTCGAAGAGGAAGATCCCACTGGTCCGAATCTGGAGGTGTTCGTCGGGTCTGAGGAGACCCACCTGAGCGACCCGGCTGGCGTCCGTCTGCCTCCGAGCGTTCTCCTGCAGAAGGAGGATGGCTCCATGCACATCTCGTTGCGTAAACGACGCTTTCCCCTCGCGCTCGACACTGCCGTAATACCGGATCTTGGCGGTCTTCCCGACCTTTGCTTTGTCTACGACAGCAGTGGAAGCATGATCTTTTCCCCGGAAAGCGGGTCTGGCGAGTATCACATCGCTATGCTGACGTTCTACTCGATAGTCCGAGCGCTAAACGAGAAGGGCGTTGCGCCGCTTTTGCAATACAACGGGATCAACTTCTCCGACACAACATTCTCATCTGGATGGCAACCGTACTCGCGGATCGACCAGGTCAAGAGGGCGCTGTTCTCGTACCAGGGCGGAGGCACCACGATTCGCGTCTCCGAACTCGCCAAGTTGCGTGAACAACGTAAGGACCGCTACTTGATCCTGGTCTTCTCTGATCTGGCCGTCACAAATATTGGCGAACTGGTGCGCGAACTCGTCGAGACGAGCACAAGCCGCGCCGCGAGCGTTTTGGTCTTCAAGCTAGGCGGCGAAGACATCACTACCGAGCGGCTCAAGGCGGCGGGAATCGAGATTCATTACCCGCGGGACGCGGAGGAATTTATGAACAGCTCGATCCGTATTCTCAAAGATACTTACGACGGAGCACTTTCGTGAGTGGCGCAAAAAAAACGGGGGCGGAGCGCGTTTCTCAGTGTGGAGAGTCCAATGTTTGCCGACTCGGCTCTTGCCGATGCAGGTCCGTTTGGGGGCACCTTCCGTGGTTGGGCGGATTTCCCTGGGGGTTCCGGGGTCCCGTCCGTCGGCTGTCGCCCCCCGCGGGCCCCCGGGGCAACTGATCGCTCGGAGATGCGGATGAGCCGGTTTTCGACGGAGGGCCGATGACCCACGACTATCCGCTCTCCGCTTGGATCGGCGCCTGCATGGCGCGCGAGACGCTGAGGGGCGTTCTGAACGGCATCATGCGGGACGAGCCGATCAGGCAGTACATGGCCGCAGACGGTGGCCAGTACACCGCGCATGTATTGAAAGAAGAGGTAGCGAAGCAGTTCTCGCACCGCTACCGGCCTGTCATTGAGGCGATCCTCAACTCCGTGGACGCGAGCAGGCACACGGGACAACACTGCGAGGTGCGCGTCGATGCCGCGGCGGGTCGCGTAAGGGTGAGCGACAACGGTGCCGCCATGGACCTCGACGACATCCTGCGATTTCTGATTATTCCATTCGGCACTCAAAAGGACAAAGACGAAAGCGGTAACTTCGTCGGCCAGTTCGGCCTCGGGTTCTTTTCGACGCTCAAATACTGCGTGGAGCAGCCCAACAAAGCGCGCGTGACCATCCTCAC
>JASHSD010000770.1 GCA_030036985.1 Bryobacteraceae bacterium | reverse complement strand
CGCGCGAGTGATCGCGATGGGCGAAGAGGAGTGGCGCGTGCATCGCGTCGGCGCAGCGGCGCTCGATCACTCGAAGCGCAGTCGGCTCCTGAGCCGCGAAGAATTGGCCACGCGCCCCGGCCTCGATCTCGGCCGCCCCACCGCGATGGTCACGTTTCATCCGGTCACGATCGCGCAGGACACCACGCGCGAGGCCGATGCCTTTCTGGCGGCCGTCCGCGCCACGCCGGGCCAACTGTTGTTCTGCTATCCGAATGCCGATGCCGGAAGCCGCGCCATGATCGAACGGGTCGAGGTCTTCGCGCGGGAACGCGGCGACGCCAAAGTGCTTGTCAATCTCCATCCGATCATTTACTGGAGCTTGTTGCAGTACGTCGATTTTCTGCTGGGCAATTCCAGCAGCGGGATCATCGAAGCCGCTTCCATGGCGCTGCCCGCAGTCAATGTGGGGATGCGTCAGCAGGGTCGCGAGCATGGGCGCAACGTGCTCGACGCCAATCCGACGGTCGAATCGATCCTGGCCCAAATCGCGGTGGCGCGAAGCGAGGATTTCCGGCGGTCGCTCAAAGGCATGGAAAACCCGTACGGCGCCGGCCAGGCTTCGCGCCGGATTGTCGAGGTGCTGGCTTCGACGCCGCTCGGCGAGGAACTGCTGATTAAGAAGTGAGAGCTCCACTTACGCCGCCTTGTCTTCGTGGCGCAGACTCTCAGTCTGCCGCGCCCGGACTCCTCCGGGCACTTGTGGTGGGCGGAGCATGCGTCCCGAAGAGTCGGGACGCGGCGCGCACGAGTGCGCGCGCCACGGCGCTTTTCAGGCGACTGTGGGCTTTAATATGTAGAGCAACTGCCCTTCACGGTCCCGCCGCCGCAATTCTCCGGTGGCGTAATCCACTACGAATTTCTTTTCGATGCTCAGACCGGCGGCGCGGCAGAGCGATTCGATTTCGCCATGCGTAAACACGTGCCCCAAAGTTGTGCATCGCGTTCCGTCGATCTCCCACGCGACCGCGATATCGCCATTCTCCACGCGCCAAGCCACGCGGTCGCGGAGGAAGCGCACCAGAGTCGGCAGCGCTCCATAATGCCGCGAGTTATAGCGATGGTTCACGTCGACGAAAGCCCTGCCCCGCGGAGTGAGCAGGCGGGCAAATTGGCGCAGAACTTCCACGCGCGCGGCCGCCGGGAAAATATGCCCGAGGACATTCCAGAGACACAAAATTACGTCGCAATGCTTGTCGATACGGTACAATTCCTCGGCGCGCATAGTGAGGAATTCTCCGTGCCCGGCGCCAATGCGTTGCATCGCAGCGGCCGGTTCCAGCAGCACGAGCTCTGAAATGCCGCGGCTTTGGGCGATGCGGCGGGCGCGCGATCCGTCGCCCGCGCCCACATCGAGCAGGGACCGGCTCCCGGACGGAATCGCGGCGATAACCAGCCGGTCGACGGCGTCCAGGTACGCCCTGCGCTCTTCCGCCAGTTTAGGAAAAACCGGCGCGACGAGGTTGTAGGCATCGACGGGATCCACCGGCGGATTCATGCTGGACGCCATTGTGCCAGACTGAGAACCGAACAACCCACGTGCACGAGATCCTCAGTCTCTCCGCGACAAAACAAGCCGCACTCATACGCGACCGCCGGATTTCCTCCGTGGAACTTGTGCAGGCGCAACTGGACCGCATTCTGGCGGTGAACCCACGGATCAACGCGGCGGTGGCCGTATTGGCGGGCCAAGCCATCGCCGAAGCGCGCGCGGCAGACCGCGCTGAGATCCGCGGCCGGTTGCACGGCGTTCCCTTCAGCATCAAGGATTCGATCAAACTGGCCGGAACCGTGTGCACCGAGGGCACGGTGGGCCGCGCCCATGCCGCCCCGCCAACAGAAGACGCGACGGTGGTGCGCCGCTTGCGCGTGGCCGGCGCGATTCCCATCGCGAAAACAAACCTTCCCGATCTGCTGTTCGCCTTCGAGAGCGACAACCTGATTTTCGGGCGCACCAACAATCCCTACGACCCGGCGCGCACATCCGGCGGCAGCAGCGGCGGCGAAGCGGCGCTGATCGCATCGTGCGGATCGCCGTTGGGCCTCGGCAGCGATGCGGCCGGGAGCGTGCGCGTGCCAGCCGCATTTTGCGGCATCGCGAGCATCAAGCCGACCTCGGGCCGGTTGCCGCGCACCGGCCACGTCCCGCCCGCCGGAGGCTGGATCGAAGCGCTGTGGCAGATCGGCCCGATGGCTCGATACGTCGAGGATTTGTCGACGGCGATGGCCCTGTTGGTGGGTTCGGACGGTGCGGATTTTACGGTTGTGGATGCCCCTCTCATGGAAACGGCGAACGCCCTGAGGATCGCCTTCTACACCAATAATGGTTTTGCGCCGCCGGCTCCGGAGGTGTCCGCGGTGGTCCAAAACGCCGCCCGCGCGCTCGCCGATGCCGGCCTCATCGTTACGGAAGACCGGCCCGGCTGCCTCGCGAATGCCTGGGATCTCGAAATGAAGCTCCTCGGGGCAGATGGCGGCGATTCGTTGTGGCGATACCTCGCAGAGGTCGGATCGACGAAGGTGCATCCGCTGCTCCGAAGCTGGCTGGAGAAGCTCGATCCTTATCGCACCGACATCGCCGGCCTGCAACGATATTGGGCCGAGTGGGACCGCTATCGGGCCGAAATGTTCGCGTTTTTTCAGCAATACGATGCGATTCTGTGTCCGGTTTATACGCAGCCTGCTCTACGCCACGGCGCGTCGGTGGATGACGAGAATTTTCGCGGCTTCAGCCACACCATGGCGTACAACCTGACCGGATGGCCGGCCGCCGTTGTGCGTTGCGGCGAATCGGCGTCGGGTCTGCCGATCGCCGTTCAGATTGTGGCCCACCCGCGCAGAGAGGAGGTTGCGCTGGCCATAGCCGCGCGGCTGGAACAGGCATTCGGCGGTTGGCGACCTAATGCCGCGTAGATTTCCAGCCTTATTGTGGGGCCGGCGCTTCGGCGCTGCCGGCCGCGCTTCCGGGCGGCCTGGAGTCACGCAAATCCGAGAGTCAGATAGTGGTTCCGATCGGTCTCGGGCCGGGCAGAAGCCCGACCGCAGGCCCGAAGCCCTGGCCCCACAAAAACTACGTGGCATTGGGTTGGCGACCGCCTGTGTGAGAAATTTCCGCGCCCGCTCCACTATCCCAGTGCGTGGCATTCTTGCGGCTATCCGCGGCGCTTCTG
>JASHSD010000769.1 GCA_030036985.1 Bryobacteraceae bacterium | reverse complement strand
CGCCGCGCGCAGTCTCGCCCATGCGGAAGATCATCGATGCGAAATCCTCCGTATTGATTGAAACCTCGCGGACATCCTCGGGCCGCGCCAGTTTTCCGGTGAACGTTTCCACCGATGCGTTCGGCTTCTTGCGCGTCTTGTGGAAGGTCTGCAGATCGGCGCAGAGCGACGCGATGCGCAGGCCGGTGATGTGTTCCACCATGTCGCACCAGTGCGTGCCGATATCGGCGAAGGCGCGCGACGGACCGCATTCGATGCGCCAGTTCCAGTCCGTGTCGTAGAGCAGCCAATCCTGCGAATAAGTGCCCTGCACCGCCAGAATCTCGCCCAGTTCGCCCGCGCCGCAGAGTGCCCGCATGTTCTGCACCTGCGGGTAGTAACGCAGATTGTGGAAGGTGCAGTTCGCCAGATTTTTCCTTTTCGCGAGGCGCGCCATTTCCAGCCCTTCGGCCGTTGAGGTCGCCAACGGCTTTTCGCAGAGCACGTGTTTGCCGGCTTCCATGGCGGCCATGGCCATGGGGAAGTGCAGTGTATTGGGCGTGCAGATGTGGACCGCGTCGATGGCGGAATCGCCGAGGAAGTCGTGGTAATCGCCGGTCGCGCGCTCGATCGAAAGCTCGTCGGCGAAGCGGCGGGCCTGCTCCGGAGTGCGCCCGGCGATGCCGACCACTTCCACATTGCCGAGACGGCGCACGCCTTCGGTATGCACCCGCCCCATGAAGCCGGTGCCGAAGATGACCGCTTTCAATTTTTTCGTCATCTCATCTGCTCCCGGACATGCGACTTCAGCCGCGTCTCTGGGACATGCGACTTTAGTCGCGTCTCTGCTAAGACTGCGCCGGAGACGCGACTAAAGTCGCATGTCCAAACACTAGCCCTATTTCTTCGGAGCGTAAGGTCCGACTTCGGGTTTCGCCTGGGTATCCTTCAGCGGCCCGAGTTCCGCGGCCACGCCGCGGGCGATAGCCGCCGTTTCGCTGGCGTTCTGGAAGCAGGTGAAATCCGGCCGATCCCGCCAGGAAAAAGGTCCGCACAACCTCTTGCCGGCCGCCAGCGCGGCGTCGTGCACGGCGTTGATCAGCCGCTCATAATCGGGATCGCCCTGTTTGTATCCCGAAAAATTGCCCAGATCGCCGCTGGCGGCGAAGATCGCGTCCACGCCCGGAATCGCGGCGATCTTGCGCGCATCCTGAACGCCGTCGAGCGTTTCGATCATCTCGATCAGCACCACGTTGTCGTTGATCGTCTCGCGGTACCCCCCGGGAACATTGCCCCAGAACGCCGGATCGAACGCCTGCCCGCCGCCCCGGCTGCGCTTGCCCAGCGGCGGGAAGTACGTCCAGTTCCGCGCGGCAATGCCCTCTTCCACCGAGCGGATCGTCGGCACCACAATCACCAGCGCTCCCAAATCCATCGCATGCTGGATTTCCCGTTCATCGGTGTAAGCCACGCGCACGCCGGGCACCGCCTTGGCATGAGGACACGCGGCCCACATGCGGCCGACCGCCTCCCAGTCGCGCGAATCGTGCTGCATTTCGGTCCAGATGAAATCGTAGCCCGCGTTGGCCATGGCGCAGTACGTTTCCGGACTGTCGGAACTGAACACGGTGCCGCCTGTCACCTTCTCGCCGCGCATCAGTTTCAGCTTCACCGGATTCCAGATCTTCGCGTTCGCCGGCGCATCCCAGGCGTGCCCGTACTTCCACGTTTTCAGGTTGACCGGACCCTGATTCACGCCGCCCGGCAGCGCCTTGTTGATAGCGTCGCTGTCCTTCCCCGCGGGGGCGGCCAGCGGAAATTTGAGTTTCCCCGCGTCGGGGTTGTTGGCGTAAGGATCGGCCGTGGACGGAGTTGTCTGAGCCGCCGCCGAAAGGGCGACAGCCGCGATCAATAACGGAAATCGAAAAACCATACTCGAACTCCTTTTCCCGCTACTTGGCCCTGCCTTTGTAACCCTGCGCAAGCATCGGGATTGTCATGATCCAGTCATGCTGATTGTTGAAACCACCCCAGCCGACGACGTAGAGCGTCTTCTTGCCGGGACCGCTGAAGGCCGCGCTGATCACGTCGTGCGGCGTCGGAATGATGCCGAGATACTTGCCGTCGGGACCGATCACCTGAATGCCGGGCGCGCTGGTGCTGACGTAGATGCGTCCTTCCGAGTCGATGGTGCTGCCGTCGCCGCTTCCGCCGCCTTCCAGTTTCGCGAAATCCCGCTGATTGGTGAGCGATCCGTCCGGCTGCACGTCAAACGCAACGAGCACGGGGCCGTTGGTGACGTACAGAATCTTTTCATCGGGGCTCAGGATGATTCCGTTGGACCCGGGAACATTCCCGTACTTCGTGACCACACCCTTCGGGCTGGCATAGTAGACGCCGCCCATGGTGAAATATGCGCCGCCCTTGCTGTCGGCGCTCAGATCGTTGAGCACGGTGCGGAGGCAATCGAGCGGTTCGCCGTTATACATGTCGGCAAGGGTCTGGCGCTTCGGCGCCAGTTCGAGGATGGACGCGCGCAGGCCCCGCTGGTTGACGAAGAGGGCGCCTTTCTTGTTCATCGAGACCGCGCCGCTGGTGTTCAGGCCCGAGTACGCGATTGACGCCTTACCGTCTTTGTCCAGCTTCACAATGTTGCCGTTGTTGTTCTGGGCGATCAGGATGCCGCCGTCCTTCGTGCCGATAATGCCGTCGGAATTATTGCCCGACGCCTCCCAGGCCACTTTCCATGTCTGACCGGCGGCGATCACGCCGGGAATTTCTTTGACCGTGATATCTTTCGGAGCCGATTCGGCCGGACCCCGGCCACGCCCACCGCCTCGGGCGCCAGCGCGGGCCGGAGGCTGGACCTTGCAGGCGGCCAATACCGCCGCTTCGCCGGGGTCCTGCGGCGCCTGGACGTCGGGTGGCTGCTTGTTCTTAGACGGGTCCACAGCCTGGCTGAACGCGATTGCGGCGCCGATCACGCCAAGCGCAACCGCGAGTGTTGCGGTCAATTTCATAAACCCTCCACGTTTTCCGCGTTCCAGAATATCAGGACTGTGAGGCCGACATTAACATGGAACCTGGAAACGGGATCCGTGCTGAGAAAATGGAACCGATTCCGAGCCGCGACCGCGAGGGAGCGGTCGCCGGAGTCAGGACAAGCCGGAAACGAAGACCGCGATGCGGGTGTAATTGGTCCGCACATGCGGGGCCTACAGACCAATGCCACATATTTTTCGGCGCCCGCTCCCCATCGTCCTGATTTCCGGGAAATACGTGGCATTGGCCCGCAGACTCCGACCACCGGTGCGCGCAAATTCCCGCGAGGGTCGCCGGCCCAGCCTCTCTGCCGAGGCAGTCGATCAAATGTGGCGCCAGAATTCATTATCCGGCGCTCATTGGAGACACGTCGCGGATCGTGTGCGGGCAATCGGATTCCATGTCGCGCACTCATGCGTGGAGGCCCGCGGATTCGTCCGTGAGAGAATAATCTGCATCGGAATCGGGGATGAATAAAGCATCGACGCTCCTGATCGCCGCCGCATTTCTCCCCGCCCTGGCCCTTGCCGGGAACAGCACAAAAGATCCGGACGATATTGGTTCGCGCAGGGTTGACAAAGGCCTCAACTTCTACACCATCAGCCAGGAAATGGCGCTGGGCAAACAGCTCGAAATCGAAGTCGAGAAGCAGGCGAAGATCGTCGACGACCCGGTCATTTCCGAATACGTCAGCCGGCTCGGACAAAACCTGGTTCGCAATTCCGACGTGGTCTTTCCCGTCAGATTCAAAATCATCGAATCGGACGGAATCGATGCGTTTACGCTGCCTGGAGGCTACATCTTCATCGACTCCGGGTTGATCAAACTGACTTCGAACGAAGCCGAACTCGCCGCCGCGATGGCGCACGAACTCGGCCATGCGGCCGCGCGCCACGCCACGCGGGAAGCCTCACGCAGGCGGCTCATGGGTATCGGGACGCTGCCTCTGTTGTTTTTGGGCGGCTTGCCCGGCCTCGCCGCAAAGGGAGCCGCCGCTGCCGTGATGCCGATGGCGTTCCTGGGTATTTCGCGCGAATTCGAAACCGAGGCGGACCTCCTCGGTGTGCAGTATCTCTGGAAGGCCGGCTACGATCCTGATGCCGGCATCGATCTTTTCGAAGCCATGCAATCGGTCGAGCGCCGCGAGCCCGGCAGAATTTCCACCCTTTTCCGCTCGCATCCGCCGACCTCTGAACGCATCGCGAAAGAACAGAAAAACATCGAGAAGCTGCCTGCGCGCTCGTCGTACGTGCTCAACACGTCCGAGTACGAAGAAGTGCGGGCGCGGCTCTATGACCTGTTTCCGCAATCGCTTGAAGCGCCGCCGAGCGGTTCGCGGGTTCACGACTGAGAATGGGGACGCGCTTCGCTGTCCGTTCGCGCGACGGAATCGATATCTCCGTGCGGAAAGATGGTTCGGGGCTGGCGCTGCTGCTCGTTCACGGCGCCATGTTGAACGGGACCATCCCCTGGTCGGCCGTCCTGCCGAGCCTGGCGGAACAGTTCACGGTTTACGCGATGGATCGCCGTGGACGGGCGCCGAGCGGCGATGGCCCCGAGTATTTGATCGGTCTTGAGGCCGACGATATCGTTCGCGTGGTGGAAGCGATCGGGCCGCCGGTGATCGTGGTGGCGCATTCTTATGGCGCGCTGGCTTCGCTGGAAGCACTTGATGGGCTGCAGAGCGTCGCGAGGCTGATCCTTTACGAACCGCCTGTGCGGATGGGCGAGGCGGTCGGATTCGACATTCTGGCGAAGCTCGACCGCGCGCTTGCCGCCGACAATCGCGAAGAGATCGTGACCGTGTTTCTGCGCGACCAGATCGGCGCGCCGCAAGAGACCCTCGACGCTTTCAAAGCCTCGCCGGTTTG
>JASHSD010000067.1 GCA_030036985.1 Bryobacteraceae bacterium | reverse complement strand
GTATTCGACGCTTATGCCGCTTATCAGCCGATGCCTTATGACGCGCCATCCTATGACATGGCCGCGGCGCTCTACGCGGTGCGTCCGAACAGCGGACTTTTCCCGGTTTCCGACAATCGCCTGACGTTCGATCCCGCGCAGAAAGACAGGATCATCGCGGCTTACATCGAACTTGCGACAGCGAAGCCGTTTCTACCCGTCAGACACCCCAAGCCCGCGGCATGAGAGCCACTGTCTTATTGGCGCTGGCGCCGATCCTTCCCATCGTTCCCGGCGGCATCATAATCCCGCTCTACCCGCCCGATTCTCTCGCGCTCAACCACGCTCGCATAAACGAACCCGAGCAGTTCAACATGAGCCGGACGGTACCTGGCCGCATCGACAGCATCGTCAACATTCACAACCCGTCGATCGAATTCCACCCGGTCGATCGCAGCCTCAATACAGGCGCGGCGGTGATCCTCGCGGCCGGCGGCGGACACAACTCTCTCAACGTCGGCAGCGAAGCCGCCGACTTCGTTCCTTTTTTCTACAACTACGGCGTGAACACGGTGATCCTGCGCAACCGCCTGAAACGCGACGGATATAACCCGCAGACCGATGAAGTTAACGACGCTCTGCAGGCCATTCGTCTGGTGCGCGCGCATGCGAAGGAATGGAACCTCGATCCGCACAAAATCGGCATCATGGGTTTCTCGGCGGGAGCGGAATTAGCCGCGGCTGCGAGCGTGCAATTCGACGAAGCTTCGCGCCCCGATTTCGTCGGCCTCATCTATCCGGGACCATCGCCCTTCGCCAAAGGCCGAACGCCGCCGCCCATTCCCAAGAATGCCCCGCCCGCGTTCATCGCGGGCGGCGGCCCGGGCGATAAGGTTCACGCGAACTGGGCGATCGAGTATTACAGCGCGATGCTGAACGCGGGCATACCGAACATCGAAATTCACCTCTACGGCAACGGCCGCCATCCCGGCGACGGCATGACCGGCGGCCTGACGGACCGCGGCGGCATCCCCTTCGGCACATGGCAATACCGGTTTATCGACTGGTTCCGCGACCTCGGTTTCCTACAAAAACCCGGCGTCAACCACGGAAATCAGGCGGTTCGATAATTTTCAAGGCATTGTCGCCGCGATCTGCAGATCGAACATGCCGGGGATTGTTTTTGACAGAGGCATAGACAGAAAATAACCGGACACGCGACTTCAGTCGCGTTTTTGGGTGCGACATTTAAAGACGCGACTGAAGTCGCGTGTCCGAACCACACAGAACTGCCCGGTTATTTCCTGGACATTACGCTATCGCTCTTCATAGATATCGACGCGCCGGAGCGAACCGATCACGTTGCCCGGTCGCGATGGCAGGGTTTTGGGCGGAGTCGGCGGTTCGTGCTTCTCCGCTCGATAACGTGTCTTGAGGTTCAGCACGGTCTCCGCGATTGCGTTGGCAACGGGGTCGGGAAGGCCTTCGAGGTCGATTACGTGCGCCATGAGACTCTCCAGTTAAATTGTAGTGTTGATGGAGCCGACGCGGGTCTTTTCAAACGCGGCGATGGCCGGTTCCTGCTTCAGGATCCAGCCGAGTTCGTCGACGCCTTCCAGCAGACAGGTCTTCATGAACTGATCCACCGGGAACTCGACGCGTTCGCCGTCCGGCAGGGTCAGGGTTTGCGAGGCGAGATCCACTTTCACCTTCGCGTCTTCGGGCAGCGCGAAGAGCTTCGTGTGAATCTCGTGCGACACCACGATCGGCAGCAGCGAATTCTTCAGCGCGTTGCCCTTGAAGATATCCGCGAAGGACGTGCTGATCACGGCGCGGAATCCGAACTGGGTCAGCGCCCAGGGCGCATGCTCGCGCGAACTGCCGCAGCCGAAATTATCGCCGGCCAGCAGGATTTGAGCGTTCTGTCCGCGCGGCGTATTCAGGATGAAGTCCGGATCCTGTCTCCAATCGGCGAAGAGCTGCTTGTCGAGGCCTTCTTTCGAAGTCGTTTTCAGAAAGCGCGCGGGAATGATCTGGTCCGTGTCGATGTTGTTGTTCGGCATCGGCACGAGCCGCGATTCGAAGGGAAGAAATGGTTTCACAGTAAGCTCCTCACGTCGGTGACGACGCCGGTGATGGCGCTGGCGGCGGCGGTCAGCGGCGAAGCCAGGAAGGTTCGTCCGCCCTTGCCTTGGCGGCCTTCGAAGTTGCGATTGCTGGTCGAAACGCTGTATTGCCCCGGCTGCAGTTGATCCCCGTTCATGGCGATGCACATGGAGCAGCCCGGCTCGCGCCAGTCGCATCCGGCGGCGCGGAAGATCTCGGGCAGTCCCTCGGCTTCGGCCTGGCGCTTCACTTCCATGGAACCGGGAACCACCATCACGCGCACGTTCGGGTTGACCTTTCGGCCCTTCAGAATCTCCGCGGCGCTGCGCAGATCGGAGATGCGCGAATTGGTGCAGCTGCCGATGAACACCACGTTCACGGCATGTCCCGCGAGCGGCTTGCCCGCTTCGAGCCCCATATATGCGAGCGCTTTCGTCAACGATTCGCGCTCCAGCGGATCGGACACGCTGGCCGGCTCAGGGATGGGTTTGTTTATCGAGACGCCCATGCCTGGGTTCGTGCCCCACGTGATCATGGGTTCGAGCGCATCGCCGTTGATGATGACTTCGCGATCGAACTTCGCGCCATCATCAGTGGGCAGCTTGCGCCAGCGCGTGACGGCCGCGTCCCAATCGGCGCCCTTCGGCGCGAAGTGGCGGCCATGCAGATACTGGAACGTGGTATCGTCCGGCGCGATCATGCCCGCGCGCGCGCCCGCTTCGATCGACATGTTGCAGACCGTCATCCGGCCTTCCATATCGAGGGCGCGGATGGCCGGTCCGGCGTATTCCAGCACGCAACCCGTGCCGCCGCCGATGCCGATCTGCGCAATCAGCGCGAGGATGATGTCCTTCGCCGTGACGCCCGTTTTCAGCGCGCCGTTCACCTGCACGCGAAACGTCTTCGACGGCCGCTGCAGCAGGCATTGCGTCGCCAGCACGTTCTCGACTTCACTGGTCCCAATGCCGAAGGCGAGCGCCCCGACTGCTCCGTGCGTGGCCGTGTGGCTGTCGCCGCAAACCACGGTCATGCCAGGTTGCGTGAGTCCCAGCTCCGGTCCGATGACGTGCACGATGCCCTGATGGCTGGAATGCACGCCGTAGTGTGTGATGCCTAAATCGCGGCAGTTCTTTTCGAGTTGCGCCACCTGGTTCGCGGCGATGGGATCGATGATCGGCAGCGACCGGTCGGTGGTCGGAATGCTGTGATCCGTGGTCGCGATGGTGAGATCGGGACGCCGGACTTTCAGCCCGCGATCGCGCAGACCCTGGAACGCTTGGGGCGAAGTCACTTCATGCACGAGGTGCAGATCTATATAAATAAGGCTGGGCGCGCCCTGTTCTTCGTGGACGATGTGGGCGTTCCAAACCTTTTGGCTTAACGTTAAATTGCCTGACAAACCGCTTCTCCTGTTTCTTCCGTGGTGGCGGGCGTGCCGGTGGGACGAAGGTCCGCAGTCACCTTGCCACAATTCAATACCTGTTCCATCGCGCGATTCACTGCCGCGGCTTCTTCGGTAAGCCCGAAGCTGTATTCGAGCATCGCGGCCACCGAGCCGATAGCTCCGAACGGATTCGCTTTATTCTGTCCGGCGATGTCGGGAGCCGATCCGTGCACCGGCTCGTAAAGCCCCGTCCACGCGCCCGACGGCTTCTTCGCGCCGATCGAGGCCGAGGGCAGCATCCCGATCGAGCCGGCCAGCACCGCGCCTTCGTCGCTCAAAATGTCCCCAAACATATTTTCCGTCAGGACCACGTCGAAGCGCTTCGGGTTCAGCACCAGCTGCATGGCGCAGTTATCGACCAGCAGGTGATCGAGCGCGACGCCGGGGAAATCCTTCGCGACTTCGACCACGACACGCCGCCAAAGCTGCGACGTATCAAGCACGTTCGACTTATCGACCGAGGTGAGCTTCTTGCGCCGCTTGCGCGCCAACTCGAAAGCCATGCGCGCGACCCGGTCGATCTCGCGCCGGGTATACGCCATGGTGTTGACGCCGCGCTCGTCCATGCCTTCGCCGGAGATGCCTCGCGGCGTGCCGTAATAGAGGCCTCCGGTGAGCTCGCGGACGATGATCATATCGACGCCATCGACCAGTTCGTTCTTCAGCGGCGATGAGTTTAGCAGAGCCTTGTAACTGCGCACAGGCCGCAGGTTGGCGAAGACCGCCATGGCTTTGCGCAGGCCGAGAAGTCCGGTTTCGGGTCGCTTGTCCGTGGGCGCATCGTCGAATTCGGGAAGGCCGACCGCGCCCATCAGAACGGCGTCCGCTTCGGCCGAAAGTTTCTCGGTATCTGCCGGCAACGGGACGCCGGTCTTGTGAATAGCGACCCCGCCCAGCAGGCCTTCGCGGATGGTCAACTGATGGCGCCATTTTTCGGCAACAACGCGCAGCACGCGCACAGCTTCTCTGGTGACCTCTGTACCGATGCCGTCACCGGGGAGGACCAATACGTTGAGATTCAAGAATTCTCCTTGGAACGCTTAGGGCGTCAATACCTGCTGACTGCGGCGCGCGAGTTCCGCGATCTCCTCATCCATCAGGCCTTTCTTATTGTCCGCCAGGGCTGT
>JASHSD010000768.1 GCA_030036985.1 Bryobacteraceae bacterium | reverse complement strand
GGGCCTCAAGTCGTACGACCGTTTGTTTCCGAATCAGGACACCATGCCGACCGGTGGATTCGGGAATCTCATCGCCCTTCCGCTCCAAAAGGTGCCGCGCCGCGCCGGCAACAGCGTATTCGTTGACGACCGTCTGGAACCGTTTCCGGATCAATGGGCCTTTTTGTCCGGAATTCCCAGAATGGAGCGATTGGCGGTTGAGAGGCTGGTCCAAAGCTGGGAGCGTCTGGGCAACGTCGTTGGCGTCCGCATGAGTCTGGTGGACGAGGATTCAGTTGACGATCCCTGGCTCCTGCCGCCGTCGCGTCGGCTGCCGGAGAAGCTGATCGCCGGGCCACTACCCTATTCGGTGCGGGTCGTCAGGGCCAATCTCGTACACGTCGAGAAAAAGGGATTGCCGGAGGCGTTGCTGAATCGCCTGAACAGGCTCGCCGCATTTCAAAACCCGGAATTCTATAAAGCCCAGGCAATGCGCTTGTCAACCTATGGGAAGCCTCGGGTCATCGGATGTGCCGAGGATTTTGTTCATTTTCTGGCGCTGCTGAGAGGACTTCTCGACGAAGTTGTGCTGCTTCTCAGTCGGCACAAGATCGCCGCCCGTATCGAAGACGAACGATCTGCGGGTAAAACCATCGACGTTGCGTTTACGGGGACGCTGCGTGAGCTGCAGGCGGACGCCGTGTCTAGGATTCTGAAGCACGACGAGGGCGTCCTGTGCGCCGGCACGGCTTTCGGCAAGACAGTCGCCGCCGTCTTTCTGATAGCGGCGCGGCGCACCAACTCTCTGGTACTCGTTCACCGCGCCCAGCTTATGGACCAATGGCGTGAGAAACTCGCCACGTTCCTCGATCTGCCGATCGACTCGATCGGTCAGATCGGTGGCGGTAAGGTGAAACCCACGGGCGTCATAGACGTTGCCCTCATCCAGAGCCTGTGTCGGAAAGGCGAAGTCAAAGATTTGGTTGCTGAATACGGCCACATTGTCGTGGACGAGTGTCATCATCTTTCGGCTGTTGTCTTTCGAGCAGGTCATGCGCCGCGCGCGCGCAAAGTATGTAACGGGTTTGACGGCGACGCCGGTCCGGAAAGACGGGCATCACCCGATCATCTACATGCAATGCGGCCCGATTCGTTTCAACGTGTCCGCGCGGTCGCAGGTGGAGGCAAGTCCTTTCGACCACCGGGTGATTCCGCGCGTGACAGCCGCCGCTTGGAATAACGCAACCGCGCCGACGATTCAGGAACTCTACGCCCTGCTCGCAACGGATTCCGGCAGAAATGAACTGATTATCCGGGATGTGGTCGCGGCGGTCAGGAACGGTCGATCGCCGCTCGTGTTGTCCGGCAGAATTGAGCACGTTGGCCGGCTTTGCATGAGGTTGCGCCAGCATTGCGACAAAGTCGTCATGCTGAAGGGCGGAATGGCCGGCAAGGAGCGCGCCCGCCTCATGCAGGAATTGGTCGTCGAAGATGCGCCGCGAATTGTCGTTGCCACAGGCAGCTATATCGGCGAGGGATTCGACGATCCGCGCCTCGACACCTTGTTTCTGGCCATGCCGATCTCGTGGCATGGCACTCTGCAGCAATACGTGGGCCGGCTCCACCGTCTCCACGACAGCAAGAAAATCGTCGAAGTTTACGATTACGTCGATTCCTCAATACCAATGCTTGCGCGAATGTTCGAGAAACGCCTGCGGTTACAAAGCGCTTGGATATTCGATCCACGAAGCTGGCGCGGCGTCGGCCTCTGCAGCCGGACAAGCGACGCGGAACGCGCGCGATGATTGGTGATTTCTGAGCGTTTCAGTCCCCTTCGCGAAGGGGACACCTTTGTAGCCCGTTTGTCGCTTTCCGCGGCGCCCTTGCGCTGTTTGGTTTCACATTTCAAAGATCTTCCCGGCGCCTCGATCCGCGAAATGCTCGCAGACCGTCCAATTGCAACCAAGCCCGACCAATCTGCGAGGATCACCAGACGTCGGCGCAAAAATTGGCGTATTCGCATTCCACGCATTTCGCCCGACGTGAGCTTGAAATCGACCACAGATGCGGTCTCCTTGCCCTTGAGCAGCAGGTCCACCTTTCCGGTCAATCCGGCGCCTTCATCGCTCAGCCAGACGCTGAATCGGCGCTCGGCTTCGGTAAGCCCGTATTCGCGCAACGTCCGGCGCATTTCGAGACCCTCGATCAGGTCCTGCGCTCGCAGACCCTCTTCCATCTTGTAGGTTGACCGCCCAACCCCAGTCATGAGCAGGTGGTAATAAACAACTCGCGGGCAATACGTCCATTGACGCAGTTCCACGACAGGGACTAGTTCCACGTCAGTCCTCCTGACGCAGCACCCGCAGCCGCGGCGCCCGCGTTACGTCTTCTTTCTTCAGTTCGTCGGCGTCCCGCCGATACTGTTCCAGAAGCCACATGTCCTTCAGATCGTCCTCGCAAACCGGAATGATGCGAATCCGCGCCGACTGCTCCCCCACCTCGCTCCGCAGCCGCAATGCAAGCTCCTGCCGGCGATTCCGGTTGAGCTTCCCGAAAAACGCGCTGAACTGAATCCGCGTCAGCCCGTAATCGAGGCAGATTTCCGAAGTTCGCGTGCGCAACCGGTCGTCCTCGATATCGTAAATCAGCACCATCGATACCTCCGGACTTCCCTTGCCCACCGGCTGCGGTTTCAATACTCCGCTGTAACGATTTTTCCTGGCCACGCCGCCGCGCCCCGTTACCACTGGAACGCGAATGGCCGGTAGTTCCGCGTTCCGCGCATTGCGCTCGCGGCCAGGCGCGCCTGCATCTGAATGATCGAACGCACCTCATGATTCTTTCCGCGGTGCCGCTCCGCCGCGTTCAGGCGCAGCAGAACACGCGCTGCGACATTCTCCCGCGATTCTCCGTCGAGCATTCCCTTGGTGAGCGATAACCGGCCGCCCTTGTTCAGCCACGTCAGAATTGCCCGATCCACCACAGGTTGCCGGAACTCCTCCACCAGATCGAGAACGAGCGACGGTTTCCCGCTCCGGTCGACATGCATGAAACCGGCAAACGGTTCCAGTCCCGCATTCATCGCCGCACCCCAGACATGCCCGTAGAGAATGCCGTATCCGTAGTTGAGCGCCGCATTCACGGCATCGCCCGGACCCTGATGCCGCCGCCCGCCAAACCCCAGTTCATCGGGAAGCATATCGCCGATCCGCTGCCAATACATCCTCCCGCCCGTGCCCTCCAATCCCATCAGCTTCGGGCGGACCACCTCCGGCGTGGCGCCTTCCACCTTCAGAGCGTCATGCCGCAGTTTTCGCAGGACCGCCGCTGTGCTCTCGAGTCCCTGCCTTCGCTCCCCCTCGCGGCTCTTGGCGAAATACCGCAGCAGCTTCTCCTGATTGTGCAGCTTTCCCGCGACAATCCATCGGCAGAACTCGGCGCCGCATTCGTTGTCGGTCGCCGCAAGCTGCCGCCGCCTGGTTTCGACGGTCGCCGTCAGCAACGGCGACGTGATGAGCGCCACCGGTCTCCCGCTCGCGCTCATGCAGGCGACGCGTATCCCGCGCGCGCAAAGCTCCTCCAGCAGGTCGGAAGAAAAACTGACGCCACGCGAAGCGATGACCACCTCCTGCGCTTTCATGAAGGGAACCTGCGCGCAGACCTTTCCGTTCTTCTTCACGACAATGCGTTCGGCCTTCTTGCCGATATAAAGTCCAAAGCCCGAGACGAATAACTGTGCGCCGTTCTCAGTCGCCAGCAGACTTACCGTGTTGTCGTCCGGCAAAACGGAGTCGTCCGGCATCGGCAAATCCAGCTCCAATTGCTCGGGAACCGGAATTTCGTACCCGCCCGAAATCCAGTTAAATTGTTCCGAGGCGGGCGGCTTTCGCCGAATTGATTCCTGGGGCAGCGGAAGTGCGGGACTGGCAGCCATAATAATGCGGCAGATCCCCTGTATAATAGCGCGGTAAGCGCAAACCCAAAGGTTTACGCTGCGTGAAAGCCCTCGTGCGTTTCGAATTTTATCCGCTGCGGTTCGAGGTCCTGGCGCGGGAGTCGCTGTTTTTCCCGCCTGGCAAGGCCGCGAACATTCTCCGCGGCGCGCTGGGAGTCATCTTCCGCCGCATCGCCTGCGTCCCGCAGTGCCGCGAAGCAAAGACCTGCGAAATCCGCGATTCCTGCCCCTACGCGAAGATCTTCGAGCCCACAATGGCGCAGAGAGCGGCAGGGGAAGGCCCGGCGCCGTCGGGCCTTTCGGACTGGCCCCGGCCTTTCGTTTTCCGTGCACGGCATCTGGATGGCCGCATTGTGGCCGCTGGCGAGACCTTCTGCTTCGATCTGCATGTCTTCTCTTTGGACCGCGATGCGATCGCCTACTTCATCCTGACCTTCGCCGCACTCGCCCGCGAAGGACTCGGTCCGCGCCGGGGCAAGGCAGACCTCCTGCGCGTTAGGACCATCCCTTTCGACGGCGCCATCGGCCAATCGATCTACGAACAATCGAGACAGACGATCGCGGGCGACCTGGCGCCGGCTTCCATTGACCTTTGCCAGCGCTCCGACGGCCCCGCCCGCATTCGCGTGGATTTCCTCTCGCCGACCGAACTCAAGCACGAGCACAAAATCGCTGTTCGGCCCGAATTCCCGATTCTCTTCGGCCGCCTCCGCGACCGCATCAGCACGCTGCGCAGTCTGTATGGTCCGGGCCCGCTGGATATCGATTTTCAGGGAACCAGCGCCCGGGCGGCGAATGTGCGCATGACGCGCTGCGAGATGCGTCGCCGGGAGTCGGAGCGGCGCAGCACACGGACCGGCCATGCCCATTCGATCGGCGGCTTTGTGGGAACGGCGGAGTACGAGGGCGATTTGGCCGAATTCCTGCCGTATCTCGAAGCCGGCCGCTGGACCGGCGTAGGCCGCCAGGTGGTGTGGGGCAAGGGCGAGATCGCGGTACAGGTTGCGTGATCGGGGCGTCAGATCAACCTGGTTCGCGCAACCGGGTTATGAGCGTGATGTCGTCGAGAACGGCGATTTGCAGACTCGCCAGGTATTCGGCGGCGGGCTTCGCGAAAAAGTCCTCGTCATTCGTGCACAGGACGTCGGCCTCGCCGACGATTGCCGTCTGCATCACGATGACGTCGTTCACGTCGCGGATTGGCGCGACAACCATCGGACTTAAGCTCACCATTTCCGCTGCCTGGCGAAGGAATCCGACATACTCGTACACGAGATTTTCCGACAAACCGTAGAACGCCTGCAGGCGTGGGTAGCGTAAAACCCGCGCGAGCTCGTGAAGCATCTCGTTCGAGAGCAGGAGCGTGTGCTGACTTTCGATAATCGCGATGAGCAGTCCGCGGGCAAGCCCGGCCGAACGCTCGTTGGCCCGAACGAGGATCGTGGTATCGAGAACGATCCTCACCGATGTGGACGGTATCCTGGGCGGATGCTCCTGATGGCTTCCGCAATGATGTCGTTCGCATCCTGTGGTGAACCGGGCGCGCGGCGGGCGTCGACTTCAGCAAAATACCGCTTCAACTGCTCCGTCAGTTCCCGCCGGCGTTCGTCGGAGAGGGCGGGGGGTTCGATGGCGCGGATGCTGACGGCCTCGTCCTCTTCGATTCGTCGTCCGAGGGTGGATTCGATGGCCGCCTTCTGGTCGTAAGAGAGATCTTTGGCGTTGCGCAGCATGGGTCGCCTTGGTTTCAGTATGACCGATGGTCGACCGTGCGTCTGATCGGAACCTATCGATGATTGATTATCCAGATTGAACTTTAGTGTATCGATCATGATAGGCTGGGGATCTTGGAGAGCGGTATTTTCCGATTTCGAGCGCGAGCGGTCAAGACTTGCTCCATAATGGAAGCGGGACCAGGCAATGCAAGTGACACTCGATGTTTCAAAGGACATCGCTCGCGAGTTCTCCGAAGACCCGCAGGTACTCTCGCGAATCGCCCTCGAAGCACTCGCAATCGAAGGTGCGCGTTCCGGAAAATTGACTACCGATCAGGTCCGGCGACTCCTTGGATTCTCGACCCGCTACGAGACGGACGGATTCCTCAAGCAACACGAAGTTTATTACCAACTGACTCCGGACGACATCCGACGGGATGCAGCGACCGCTCTGGAGTTTAGCCAGTGCTCGTCGTCGCCGACACATCGCCAATAAACTACCTGATCCTGATCGATGCGATAGAGCTGTTGCCGCGCCTGTATCGGCGCGTGATCCTTCCTTATCCGGCGCTGGATGAGCTGCTGGACCCACTGGCGCCGGACCCGGTTTTGCTCTGGGCGAAGGCTGTTCCAGACTGGATTGAGCTCCGTTCCGCTCCCGAAACCATTTCGTTCGAACCCGAACTCGACCGGCTCGGACGCGGAGAGCGCGCAGCACTTCTGCTGGCGGAGTCATTCAGGGCGGAAACACCTCTACTGTTACTCGACGACCAGGCCGCGCGCGAGACCGCGATGGCGCGGGGGTTCGCTACCACTGGAACATTGGGCATTCTGAAATCGGCTGACGAGAGCGGGTGGATCGACCTGCGCGAATATTTTCTCCGTCTGCGCGGGACAAACTTTCGAGTCTCCGACAAACTGCTGCAAACCCTTTTGGGTGGAAGCCCTCTCAATCGAGGGAAACTATAGCGTAATCCTCATTTCGAAGGGGACTGAAACGATTGAACTTTGGTGTATTCTGCTAGAAGTCCCCATCGCGAAGGGGATTAGACAATCGATGTTCTAGCCACTTTGGTGTGGGAAAAATGCGAGTTGGTAGTCAGTGTCCGCAGGTCAGACGATACCGGCGAAGGCGTTAGTAGGCTGCAATGAGCACATATGACCTAACGGAATATCAGGAAGAAGTCCAGAAGCTCGTAATGCAAGGCAAGAGCGTGCTTCTAGTGGCCCCCGCAGGTTTGGGAAAAACTCTGGCTGTAACGGCCGATCTTCAGCGCCAGCCCGCAAAAATAGTTTACGCGGTGCCGCTGAGGTCTCTCGGAATCGGCATTCGCAATGCGGTCAGGGAACTGCGGCGTAACGGCGTCCCGATCGATCCAAAAATCCACCATGGCGACACGCAGGAAAGCGTCCTGTTTGGTGAAGAGGTCGTAGTCACGACCTACGATCAAGTAGTGTGCGGCGTCCCTGGGCTTCCTCTGAGCCTCCCGTTGAAGGCCGGACACGCAGTCGCGGGCGCGCTTCTTATGTCGAGGCTGATTCTGGACGAGGCGCACCTGGCATGGGGCATCTCCGACCAGGCCCTCCCCATCCTGCTGGGAATCGTTGACTTCCGTACGAAGCTGAACTTGCCGACGATTCTGTTGACGGCCACTCTGCCCGAACCGATAGCGGAACGGATCGCATCGCAGTTTGGTTTGAAAGTCGTCTTTGTCGGAAAGGGAGACCTCGATAAAGACAAAGGACTGCTCCTGCGGGAGAAAAATCGGCACGTCGAGATCAAAACTATCAGGCTCGGTGCAGCCAAGGAGGAAGGAAAAAGCTCGACTGGAGCGAGCTGGACTCCAAGCTGTGCACAGCGGACCACAAGCGAATCTACTTTGCGAACACGGTCGAGCGTCTGCAACAAACCTTCGACAGACTCGTGATCGCGGGCGTCGATCCGGATTCGATTACGGTCCTGCACAACCGGATGCCCCAATCACAACGCAAGCTGGCCGAAGCCGAAGCCATTTCTCGATTCGGTAAGCCCGCCCCTGCCGGAAATTGGCTGCTTCTGACCAATCAGGTAGCTGAGGCGGGGCTCGACATCTCCGCGCCATTTGTTGCAACGGACCCGGCTCCTGTCGACACCCTCGTGCAGCGTGCCGGCCGCTGCGCGCGTTGGTTCCGGGACGGTCCTGTTAAAGGACAGTTCATTGTAATCGACGGACCCAATAAGAAAGGCCGAGGGCAGCTCGTCGCGCCCTATAAACCTAACCCGGCGTAGCCGGAACCAAACAGGTCTGGTTATGATGCCGGAGTGGGCATCGAGCTACTGACGGACCGGCACGCGGCGGAGATTGCCGGAGTGTTGGGCTGTTGGGACC
>JASHSD010000767.1 GCA_030036985.1 Bryobacteraceae bacterium | reverse complement strand
GCCCTTGACCTTAAATGAATATTCGCCGTCCGCGGGGAACTGATATTTGATAAGGATGCCGCCGCGGGTTCCGAACGGCAGCCCTTCGATATGGTAGTTCTGCGCGGTATCGGCGGGCACTTCGAAGACGGCTTGCGATGGGGTGGAAACGTCGCCGACCGCGAGCCGGCTGATCTTTCCAGCGGCCGATAAATAGGCTTCCATCAGCGCCGGCGACAGCGTGAGCGCGCCCGCGATGTTGTCGAAGCCGTGCGTCGAATCGTCGGGCGGCAGGAACTTCGTGGCGTCAACCTGAAGGCCGAGGACGTCGCGAATGGCGTTCGTATATTCGGTGCGATTGAGCCGGTGCAGCCCGGGCGGCGGCAGATACGTGACGGCGCTGCGATCCAGTTCGCCCTCCATCCACGTGACCAAAGTGCTGATTACAGCGGGCGGCGGATGCGGCACTCCGGAAGGCGGCATCATGCCCGCGCGCAGTTTCCGCACGACCTTTTCGCCGATCTCCGCATGATCCCCGAGATGCGTGAGATCAAGCTTGTCCAGCATCAGGTTTGCCGTACGAAGCTTCGCGTTATGACAGCCGACGCAGTATTGATTGAGCACAGCGCGTTCGGTGGTGGCGTCGACGGGGTTGGGCGTTGACCCGGCAAAGAGGAGCGCTTGGGCGCCGAACGATGCAACTGCGAGAAGACTTGTTCTCATGAACCTCCGCCGGGAAAGTCGAAATTTCAGGCCGAAACCCGATTGGGCGATCATATCATTCCGCGGCACCGGTCGCCACCGTCCTTCCGACAGTGTCCTTCCTACACGTCCGGCCGGCGACTACGCCAAGCTGAGCCGCGCGCGTAAGCAAGCGGTGCGCGGGTTGATTCGGGCTCTGCAGACTGCGATCCGGTACGGCGCGCGATCGCTCCCTCGCGGTCGCGGCTTCTCAGTACGGATTTTTCTCGCGCGCCGCCGGCGGGGGATCGAACAGTTGAGCGAACAAGCTGGACTGCCGATACTCGGCAATCGTCTTCCCATCCCGCCGCACCGATGTGTCCCATGCCCACACCGCGCGCGCCCCCTTTTCGCACCTGCCGCGAAGGCGAACCGCAATCGTGGTCCCGGCGGTCACAGTCGCGGGCTCCGGCAGGGGAAGAACGAGATGATCCCAGGAATCCAAGCCCGGCGGTCGATTACTGAGCTCCACGCCTTCGGCGAGCACCGACGAAAACCAGGCGGCCAAGCCGTGTAATACACCATCGCGCCCGGCGCAAAATTCGATTCTGGTATCGAAGAGATCGACCGGAGGCGAAGAGAGCGCGCGATACGAGTATGCCGTCCGGCTTTCGGCGAGCAGCGCGGCAGCGGGAATCCGGGCGGATAAGGGAAGGCTGGTGACATATTGCCGGAGAGGCGATAAGTCGATGCCCCAAATCTCTTTTTTCGGTAATTGGGTTCCCGCATAGGCATCCGCGGTTTCCACCGGCGCCACCCAAAGGTCGACGCTCTCCGGAATCATTCTGCCCCTGGGTTTGAGGAAGCGGTCCCGGCACCAACCCAAAATCTCCGCCATGGACTGGCCCAGCACCGCCTTACCGATCAACTCCGAAACGACCACATCCACACGCTCGGCCGGTTCGGCCTCACAGACGCTCCGGTTCATGAAAACGATACGATCCGCAAATCCGTTGGCGTTCGCGAGTTCGCGGGCCGCCATAATGACGGGCCCGCGCTCAACGGCGTACACGCGGGATGCCCCGGCCTGGCAGGCGAACATCGCGAGGATGCCGCTTCCGCTTCCGGCGTCGAGGACCGTATCGCCCGGCTTGACGGTCCGCAGAATTGCGCGCCGATACGCGCCCATGCGCGCCTCGTCGTTGAGGAGCATCCGATGGAGCGAAATCGGATTTACGGACAGCGGCGGTCTCCTTTATTTCAGTTATGTGAACCGGCGCCCCGCCCTTTGACGCGGCGGGGAATCGCCCGATCGCCGAAGATTACGAGATATTTAACCAGTTAATACCACAGGAATAACGACAATAATTTTCTCTTGACGAAACCGATCTCTCTGTGATTAACTCTTAAAGCCTGCTGCTGATGCGGCGCTGAAAGCAACAACAAGACAGGCGCACGCATCGACTTTTGTAATAATATGGGACCATTTTCGGCAGAACCGGCATCCCGGCACTGGAGGACAGAAAAATAAATGGATCCGTTCCTTGGTGAGCTTCGCTTGTTTCCGTATCCGGGGATAATTCCGAGAGGGTGGCAGGCCTGCGCCGGGCAGTTACTCTCGATTCAGCAGAACGCCGCTCTTTTTTCGCTGCTCGGCACCACGTACGGCGGCAACGGCACGACGACCTTTGCCCTGCCGGACCTGCGCGGACGCGCGCCGGTGGGCGTCGGCAGCGGCTATGTCCAGGGATCGCAGGCGGGGACGGAAACGGTCACTCTGACCGCGGCCACCATGCCGGCGCACAACCATATGCTCAATGCGGACTCGGGCACAACCAACAGCCAGGACGCAGCCGCGAACAATTTTCTGGCCACCGGCGGAACTCCGCCCCAGTTGATTTACGGGGCGCCGAACAACCTCGTGACGCTGGATCCCGGTACGCTTTCCCAAACGGGCGGCTCCACTCCGCACGCCAATATGCAGCCGTTTCTGGTCCTGCAGTATTGCATAGCGATCAACGGAATTTTTCCGTCGCGCGGATAAGACCTCGGGCGCTTTCTTTAGGAGACAATATATGGCTGAACCGTACTTAGGCGAAATCAGGCTGTTCGCGGGCAGTTACGCACCGGCGAATTGGGCGTTCTGCGACGGGTCGGTGCTGCCGATCAATTCCTATACCGCGCTTTATTCGGTCATCGGGACGACATACGGGGGCGACGGAATATCGACCTTCGGACTGCCGGATCTGCGCGGCCGCATTCCGCTCTCGCAGGGCCAGGGCTTGGGACTGACCCCCCGCGTCGCGGGTCAGAACGGCGGCACGGAAAACGTAACGCTGTTGACGGCGAATATGCCGGCGCATAACCATCTGGTGAACGCGTCGACGGTTCCCGCGACGACGGGCGCCGCCGGTCCCACCGTGGTCCTCGCGGCGGCCGCGAGCACAACCTCCGGCGAGACCGACGTGCGCTATTTGCCGGCCGCGCAAACGGTCAAGGCCACTGTCGCGCTCAATTCGCGGGAAGCGGGCAATGCCGGCGGGGGCCAGCCGCACGACAATATCATGCCGAGCCTGGCGATCACTTTCATCATCGCCCTCTTCGGCATCTTTCCCAGCGCCAGTTAAGGATTCGGAGGAGACCATGTCAGACGCATACATCGGCGAAATCAGGGTTTTCGGCTTCAACTTCGCGCCTGTGGGCTGGATGCAGTGCAACGGCCAGACGCTGGCCATCAGCCAATATTCGGCCCTTTTTTCGATTATCGGCACCTACTATGGCGGAAACGGGCAAACCACCTTTCAGCTGCCGAATTTTCAGGGCAATGCCCCGATGGATGCCGGCAACGGTCCCGGGCTTACGCCCAGAGCCGTCGGCGAGACGGCGGGCGAATCCCAGGTAACGCTGACGGTAAGCGCGATACCCGCGCATAACCATACGATGAACGCTTATCAGCCTCAGGCCGGCACGGACCTGGTATCCGCCCCGGCGGCGAATTCGCGGTTGTCCGAAGAAGCGAGGACGAAGCCCGGCCTCGGCGCCCTGAAGGCTTATTCGAATATTGCCAACCCGAACACGACCCTGGCGTCGACAGCTGTCACTGTTACGGGACAGAGCCAACCGCACCCGAACGCACAGCCCTATCTCGTGTTGAATTTCTGCATATGCATCAACGGGATTTTTCCGTCGCGGGGTTGATGCCGCAAGGCGTCACTCTGCGCGCGGAAGAGGACCGGGACCGCGCATTTCTCGAAGCTCTTTTCATTTCCATCCGCTGGTCCGAATTCGATCCGGCGGGCTGGCCCGACGAGGTGCGGAATCGCTTCCTCGCCGGGCAATTCGCTTTGCAGTTCCGGCACTACCACGATTGCCGCCCCGGCGCCGATTTCGCGATCATGGAACGAGACGGCGCTCCCATCGGCCGGCTTTATGTTTTTGAAGATCCCGGCGATGTCCACCTCGTGGATATTTCGCTAGTTGCCGAAGCGCGAAGATCCGGGATCGGAACGGCGTTGCTGAATTCCGTCATGGCCCGCGCCGCATCGGCCGGCAAGAGCGTCAGCCTCCACGTCGACCGCAACAATCCGGCGCGTCGGCTTTACCAGCGTCTCGGCTTTATCGACGTTTCGGAGAACGACCCCTACATTCTGATGCGATGGCGAAGCTGACATTGGACACGCGACTTGGAGTCGCGTCCGTAGCGGCGGCCAAAAGCCCGGAACCCCGACTGAGAAGCTACACGCCCCATCGAGCTTCGTACAATCGAAGCGTTCCGCATGCCGCGCATTCTTCTTGTAGCCGCGACCACCGGGTACCAGACCCGTTCCTTCGCGGCAGCGGCGCGGCGGCATGGCATCGGAGTCGTCCTCGCCACCGACCGCTGCCACGTTCTTGAAGATCCTTGGGGCGATCGCGCGATTCCCATTCGTTTCGAAGAACCGGAGAACGCCGCGGAAGCGCTCGCGGGCGTATCCGTCGACGGTATCGTCGCCGTAGCCGACCTGCCCACCTCCGTCGCCGCGCGGGCTGCGGAAAAACTCGGCCTGCCGTTCCATTCCCCGGCCGCAGTCGCGGCCTGTCGCGACAAGCACCGCATGCGCGAACTTTTCGCCACGGCGGGATTGCCGGTTCCGCGAAACTTCCGTGTCGCGCTCGACAGCGATCCCGCCGACGCAGCCAATTCCGCGCGATTCCCATGCGTTCTGAAACCGCTCGGCCTCTCGGCGAGCCGGGGCGTGATTCGCGCCAACGACTCCGCCGAATTCATCGGCGCGTTCGAGCGCATCCGCCGGATCCTCGAACAACCGGAAATCCGCCGGTTTCACGACGAAATCAACCGCGCGATTCAGATCGAGGATTACATCGAGGGCCGTGAGTTCGCCCTCGAAGGCCTGATCACGCGCGGCGAACTCGATGTGCTCGCGATCTTCGACAAGCCCGATCCGCTCGAAGGACCGTTCTTCGAAGAAACGATTTACGTCACGCCCTCGCGCGAACCCGCTGCCGTTCAGCATGCGTTTGTCGAGACCACGCGCCAAGCCGTACGCGCACTCGGTCTGTATCACGGCCCGATTCACGCGGAAATGCGGGTAAACGCGGCAGGCGTATGGATGCTCGAAGTCGCTGCCCGTCCCATTGGGGGCCTCTGTGCGCGCGCCCTGCGCTTCGAAGGGGACGTCACGCTGGAAGAAGTGGTGATGCTGCACGCGATCGGCGAACCGCCGCAATCACTCGTCCTCGCGCCGCCCGCTTCGGGAGTGATGATGATTCCCGTGCCCGCCGCGGGCGTGTTTCAATCCGTCTCCGGCATCGAAGAAGCGCGCCAAACGCCGGGCGTCGACGACATCGTCATCACCGCAAAGCAGGGCCAGCCGCTGATTCCACTGCCGGAGGGCGCAAGCTACGTTGGGTTCGTATTTGCGGGTGGCGCGAAACCGGCCGACGTCGAGCATTCGCTCCGCCAGGCCCACGCCCGCCTTAAGTTCGAAATTCTCGCTTCTCTGAATGTACGGTAGTTAAGTTTGAGAATCGGGATGCGCAAGCCCACTGTATTTACGAAAGCATTCCGGCGCGGGCTGGGGAGAATGAACATTTTATGCCAACTATGTTTCCCCCCGAAAAAATGGTGTAGCCTGATATGATAGATATGAGCGCTTGGCCCAAATTCGACTTCGCCCGCGCCGCTCACGCTTCGTATGACGGCGAAATCGGGGATACGCCCTATTCCATCCATCGAGCGGATTGCCTCGACTGGATGGAGCAACTCCCGTCCAACCAGATACAGGCAATCGTCACCGATCCGCCATACGGCCTCAAGGAATATACGGCGGGCGAAACCGCCAAGCTTCGCAAGGGACGTGGCGGCGTGTGGCGCATACCTCCCTCGTTTGACGGATGCAGGCGAAGTCCGGTCCCCCGCTTCACGGTTCTGACCGACGGCGACCGCGCCGATCTGCGCAATTTCTTCACAGCCTTCGCCGAAAGGGCATTCAGGATACTGGTCCCGGGCGCACACGTGTTTGTCGCGAGCAGTCCGTTGCTTTCTCACCTGGTTTATACGCCATTGATGAAAGCCGGTTTTGAGAAGAGGGGCGAACTGATCAGGCTCGTACAGACACTTCGTGGCGGCGACAGACCGAAGAATGCGCATCGGGAGTTCCCGGACGTCACCGTCATGCCCCGTTCGAACTGGGAGCCCTGGGGGATTTTCCGAAAGCCATGCGAGGGCCGCGTTCAGGACAATCTGAGGAAGTGGAAGACAGGGGGATTGAGGAGGCCGTCCGCCGCATCTCCATTTGCCGACGTGATCGCTTCTTCTCCCACCCGAGCCGCCGAACGCGCCCTGGCTCCGCACCCATCGCTGAAGCCCCAAGCCTTCATGCGGCAGGTGGTTCGGGCAAGTTTGCCTCTCGGCAAAGGAATCGTGTTGGACCCTTTTATGGGCGCGGGCTCGACAATAGCGGCAGCCGCGGCAGTGGGCTATCAAAGCATCGGCGTGGAGTCGGACTGCTC
>JASHSD010000766.1 GCA_030036985.1 Bryobacteraceae bacterium | reverse complement strand
TCGAGATGGATGGTCATGACGGCTTCGGAAAGCTTGCGCATCCAGCGTTTATGCGGGTCGAGCCAAAGCCCGCGCACCAACTGCATGGTCAGGGTCGAGGCGCCCTGTTCCTTGCGGCCGTCGCGAAGATCGTCATATGCGGCCTTGAGGATGCGGCGAACGTCGAATCCGTCGTGCTGAAAGAACCGCTTGTCCTCGGCGGCGAGCACCGCGTTGATCAGCACCGGCGGGATCTGGCTGAACGCCACAGGCAACCGCTCCTCGCCCTTCTTCGTTGACAACATCGTCAGCAGCGGAGAGTCAAGGTAGATTTGCCCGGCTTCGCGGCCGCCGGATTCGATGTGGGCGACCCGGCCCTTTGTGACCAGTATCCGCGCGGGCCACTCGGAGCGCCGTGAGAAGATCTCAACCCAACCGTTGCGCGCGCGCCACGTCAGCGGACTGCCATCCTGCGACTGGCGATAACCGGCAATCTCCAATTCGTTGCCCAGATCTGCCAGGCTCAACAAGTCTCCCACAGAAAGGTAAAGCGGGGCGGCGTATATGTTCACCGAGTCGGCGAAAACGCCGGCCCGCACCTGGCGATCAATCTCGCGCGAGTCGCGAACATAGAGGATGGCGACGAGCAGCAGCCCGATCCCCAGCGGAATTCCCAAGGCGATGCCTGCGATCACGAGGAGCCGGAGGGATACCGTCCGGCGCAGCCATGCCGCCAATTTGGCGCAACGGCGTGTTTTTTCAGCGGGCCGGTCATGGGTTTTCGCTTCCGGCGCCTCCGGCAGGAGTTGAATCACACTGTTCCATGCGCACCGAGGTCCATTGAGCGATTCGACACTCAGGCGCTGTCCTGTAACCATCGGCCCCCGGCTTTCATCAAACGACTATAGGAAGGGTCTGTTCCCGCGGAAGAGGCTGTGGTAACATCGAAACTCGGGAGTTGTGTGCGGTCGCCGTGGCTGACCCGGTTTTTTCCTTTCTAACTTAAACAAATTAAAAAAGATGAGAAGTTCCGGCAAGCTAATGTTTTTGAGTTTTTCAGGGCGCGAATCGAAATTCAGGGGGACCGGCCATGCCGCATGATGACGACGATCAATTTCTGAGCGAGACGCCCGTAGGGATCAACTTCGACGAAGAAGCGACGAAGTTCTTCGATCCCGAGGCCGATGCGGATTTCGTCCATCCGCACCAGCAGCAGGTCGAAGAGTCGATCTACACGGACGATCCGGTACGCGTGTATCTGCGGGAAATGGGCGCCGTGCCGCTGCTGACGCGCGAGGGCGAAGTGGATCTGGCGCGCCGCATGGAGCGGGGTAAGGTGCGCATGCAGAAGGCCATCAGCCGCTCGGCTCTGGTGCAACTGGCGGTGGTCGAACTGGCCGAGCAACTGCGCATGAATCCCGACGAACTCGACAACATGGTCGACATCGGCGGCGAGATCGAGGAAGGCACCCCCGCCGACCTCAAGAAGCGCGCCGATATTCGCCAGATCTTCTCGGAAATCCAGAACTCGCACCGGAAGGCGTCTCAGTTGCAGGAGAAGCTGGAAGATCCGCCCACCAACAAGCGCGCGCGGCGCAGACTGATGATGAAGCTCTACCGCGCTCTGGTCGAGACTTCCCTCTCGATCCGCGCCATTCCGTGGGTGAGCAGCCGCTGGCGCGAGTTTACGCGCGAAATCGAACGCGCGGTGGACGAACTGAACCACCTCGACCGGGAGCTGAAGAAGCTCGAAGGCAAGAATAACGCTGCGCAGCAGCCTCGCATCCGCGAGTTGAAGCGCGAAATCCGCAAGCGCGAAGTCGGCGCCGCCGCGACGCTGGAAGAGCTGAAGCACAGCCTGACCGTAATCCGTCATGGCGAGCAGGAAGCCGAGCGGGCGAAGAAAGACCTGGTCGAAGCCAACCTTCGCCTCGTTGTTTCGGTCGCCAAGAAGTACGTCAATCGCGGGCTGCATCTGCTCGACCTGATTCAGGAGGGCAACATCGGCCTGATGCGCGCCGCCGATAAGTTCGAGTATCGGCGCGGCTACAAATTTTCGACCTACGCCACGTGGTGGATCCGCCAGGCCATTACGCGCGCCATTGCCGACCAGTCGCGGACAATCCGCATTCCGGTCCACATGAACGAGAGCATGAACAAGTTCCTGCGCGCTTCGCGCGAGCTGGAAAAGGAACTGGGCCGGACGCCGACCAACGAAGAGATCAGCCGCCGGATGGATATTCCGGTGGAGAAGGTGCAGAAGCTGAAGACGATCTCGCGCGATCCCGTTTCGCTCGAAACGCCTGTGGGGCGCGACGGCGAATCGGCGCTGGGCGATCTGATTGAGGACCGCTGGGTCGGCTCGCCGGTCGACGCGGTGATCGAATCGAATGTGCGCGACGAGACCGCGGGCATTTTGAAGACGCTTTCGCCCAAAGAGGAAAAGGTGATCCGGCTGCGCTTCGGCATTGGCTGCGAGCGTGAGCATACGCTGGAAGAGATCGGCCAGGAGTTCGACGTCACGCGCGAACGCATCCGGCAGATTGAGGCCAAGGCGCTGCGGCAGCTGCGGGCGCCGGAGCGGGCGCGGCGGCTGCGGGCGCTGCTGGCCGCGCGGTAATATGGCGATCATCATCCCAGGACGGGTCACTACCGAGGAAATTGCGGAGCGGATTGGCCGCTTTCAGGCGGCGTATGCGGACAATCCGCTTGTCAAGGGAATCGATTTCCGTGTCGGCTCCGACTGGGACGGCGATCCGGCCATATTCGTTACGGCCACAGTTCGAAAAAAGTCCGCAGACCCCGAATTTCTGAAATTGGCGCAGGAGATGCAATCGGATCTTCTTCACTTGGCTTGGACCGATGAGCTCGGGATACACTCCTATCTGAGTTTCGCGAGTTGATCCGATAGCGTGGTCACCGATCTGCCGGAGCTGCTCATCGAGCAGGCCGAGTTTCTTATTCGCGATAGCAACACCAACGAGGCAAATGTGCGGCGGGCTGTTTCAGTCGCCTATTAGACGCTCACCTTTTGATCTGCGACGCGATCATCAATTGGAAACATGCCGACCATCACCCGCGGCTGGCGCGTACGTTTGACCATCGGCGGATGAAGGATGCGTCTAACGCAATTCTGAAAGAGATTGGTCGTGCCCGGAATGCCGAGACCGCCGACTAGGAACAAGGCCTTCGTCTTAGATTGGCGATTGTTGCGGAAGCTTTCGTCGATCTGCAGGAAGAACGGCAAAAGGCTGATTACGACATCGGACAGCCATTCGATCCGGCGGATGCGGCAATAGACATAGCAAAGGCTCGGCTGGCTTTCGTAACGTGGCCCGATGTCAAGGACGATCCGCTCGCGCAACGCTATTTGTACTCGCTGCTGTTTAAAGGCAGAGTGCAGGCGGTTTCGGCGGTCAGCCGAACAGTTCCATATCGCGGTTCAAGGCGTCCATAATCTCCTTGCGGGTGATCACGCCCTTCACGTCGGAAGGCGAAGGATGGTCGCCGTTTGCGCTGACCAGGGCGACGCAAGCGTTCGCCCGCTCCATCGCGGCGATCACATCCGCCGTGGAATCGCGCGGGGCGACGACGGCGTACCGCGATTGAATCTTCGGTGTCGATAAGTTCTCCGGAGCCGCAATCCCGGCAATATGCCGCGAATCGTCGACTACGAGATAGGCCGTGCCGTCTTTCCCCTGAGCGGGAACGGCCTCCGGCCGCGGCACGACCTCGATGCTCTTGTTCATTACATCGGCGGCGTGGTGCGTGAATGAAACATCCGAGCGCAGCGTTTCCGGAACGAACTCTCCGCGCAGGGTGAGTTTGCGCGTATAGATGCTGTCGCGGGATACGGCTTTGCGCACGGCGTAGCTGATGGCGACCGTCAGAGTCAGCGGAACGATCACGGTGTAATCCTGCGTCATTTCAAAAATCATGACGATCGCCGCCATGGCCGCGCCCGTAGCGGCGCCCACCACGCCGCCCATGCCGACCACCGCGAACGCCGACGGGCTGATATCGAGCGACGGAAAGAAGTGGCGAAGCACGATTCCGAACGCGGCGCCGGTGGTCGAACCCATGAAAAGCGAGGGCGAAAAAATGCCGCCCGAGGCGCCTGTTCCCAGCGTCAGCGAGGTGCAGACCATTTTCAGGAAAAACAGCAACAGCAGCAGGTAGATGGGAAAAGGCGCTCCGTTCAGAACGTCCTGAATGGTCGCATACCCCACGCCTTCCACGTAATAATGGCCGTAGATCCGCACCATGGCGTAGATAATCCCGCCAACGATGAGCATGCCCAGAGGATGCTGCACGTAGTATCCGCCGCGCACGTATTTCTCAAAGAACACTTCGGTGCGGGCAAGGGCGCTGATGAACAGCGTGGCAACCAGCCCGGTGATCGCGCCGAGCACGGCGTAGGCAAGAAGCAGCCAGGGGTTCGTCAGGTGGAAGTAGGTGACCGGATAGCCGGGCATCGTGAACGCGGCGTGCGGACCGAAGAAGAGCCGGCTGATATATGTTGCGGTCGCGGTGGCGCTGACCACGGGAATCAGGGTGCGGGCGCTGACCTCGTGCATCACGAGTTCGACCGCGAAGAGCACTCCTCCGACCGGGGTGTTGAATGCGGCCGCAATGCCGCCGCCCGAGCCTGCCGCAACCAGCGTGATGGTTTGCCAGGCAGGCAGATGCGCGGCCTGACCGACGGTCGAGCCGAAGCAGGCGCCGATCTGGATCATCGGGCCCTCGCGGCCGACGGATCCTCCGCTGCCGATAGAAAGCGCCGACGCCACCGCTTTGATCACCGACACAACGGGGCGGATAACGCCTTTATTGAAGTAGACCGCCTCCATGACTTCGGGGACGCCGTGACCCCGAGCCTCGGGGGCGAAATTCTTCACCAGAAACGCAACGATGAAGGCGACGGCCACCGGCGCCAGGATGATGAATGGGCCAAATGGAGAGGGCGCCGTATGCGCGCTGGCATCGTAGTTTGCGGACAGGATTCCCAGAAACAGCAGATTATGAACGAACCCGATCAGATACCGGAACGCCGCGGCGCCAAGTCCCGCGACCATGCCGACCAGTATGGAAAATAGCCAGAAAATCGGCGGGCTGAGCGGGCGCGAAGCGGGAATCGGGCTGTCGGCAGACGGCACTGGACACCGTTTGGCGAGCACGGATCTCGCCAATAGCCGGCGATATCCGACGGGTTCGGATTATTCGGAACGTTTTTAACGATTAGGACGTGTCACCAAATAACCAATCCGTTTGCGAAAAACCGCTTGCTTGCGC
>JASHSD010000066.1 GCA_030036985.1 Bryobacteraceae bacterium | reverse complement strand
TTTGCGCCGCGGGAATTTCTGTAAATACAGCCGCCGCGCAGGATAAGGTCACTGTCCCGTTGTCGGACCCGGCGCAGGCGGTGACACTGAAAGCCCGGCTGGTTTCCGGAAGCATTACGGTTACAGTCGGGAGCGGGCCGCAAGTCGTCGTGGAGTCGACATCCGGCGGCCGCAGAGACGGGCGCGACAGGATTCCGGGCGACATCCCGCCGGGCATGCATCGCATCGACATCGGCGGGCGCGGCTTCAACGTCGAAGAGGACCACAACATGGTGACCATCAGCGGGGCGATCAACGATAACCTGGCAATCCAGGTTCCCGTCAACACCTCGCTTGACCTGCACACGGTCAATGGGCGCATCGACGTAACCGGTCTCAACGGCGATCTGGATGTGGGCACCGTCAACGCGCCGATCGATCTGAAGGACGTGTCCGGAGCGGTTTCGGCAAACACGACGAACGGCAGCGTGACCGTCAACCTGACCCGCGTCGCGCCCGACAAACCGATGTCATTTAGTTCGCTCAACGGACGACTGGACGTGTCGTTCCCCGCTGACACGAAGGCCCGTCTGCGGCTCAAGACCATGAACGGGTCCATATTCAGCGATTTCGATGTGAAACTGGAGCCGGATACGAGCAAGCCGGCCGTTGAGGACACGCGTGGGCAGAACGGCAGATACCGCATTCGCCTCGATCGCAGCGCGGGCGTTTACGGATCGATCAACGGCGGCGGCCCTGAGTATTCATTCCAGACCTTGAACGGAACCATTCTCATCCACAAAAAATAGATCCGGGTGTTTCGGACACGCGACTTTAGTCGCGTCCTGGACCCCCACACTACCGGACCGGCGCAAACGACCGGTCCGGCTGCATCACCAGCATCTCTCCGTTGGCGATATCGAACCACGCGCCGTGCAGCTTGAGGTTCCCGTCCCCCACACGCGCGGCGATCCAGGGAAACGTCATCAGGTTGTCCAGCGAAAGCCGGATCACCTCATGTTCGCCGCTGCGCCGGCGCTCCGCCGCGGGCGCCTGCAGCGCCAGAGCCCGCGCCGGTTCGGCGATCGACATCCATGGACGGATGAATTCATGCTTGTCGTCGGCGGCATTTTCGAGAAGTGAATGGACGCCGCCGCATAATGCGTGGCCCAGCACGATCACGTGCCGCACCTTCAGCACGCGCACGCCGAATTCGAGCGCGGCGCTGGTGGCGTGATGCGTGTCGTCCGGGGTATATGGAGGCACCAGGTTCGCCACGTTGCGCACGGTCAGCATTTCGCCCGGCGCGGCGTCGAAGATCATCACCGGGTCCACGCGGCTGTCGACGCAGGTTATGACCAGCGAATCCGGGGCCTGCCCGTTCTTGGCGAGCGTTTCGAAATGCCGGCTGTTCTCCGGCCATGTGGTTGCGCGAAAGCGCCGATAACCGTCGAGGAGTTTCTGCACCACTGCTATTATGTGGCACAGAGTTTGGTCTGTGGTCTCATGAGCCCCGAGCTGATCGAGCATTTCCGCAATCCGCGCAACGTGGGCGACCTGCCCGCGCCGGCGATTACGGTTGAGGTCTCGAATCCGATCTGCGGCGATATTCTGCGGCTGTCCGCGAGAATCGAAGACGGACGCGTGGCCGAGTCGCGCTTCAAGGTTCGCGGATGCACGGCTTCCATCGCCGCGGGATCGGCGTTGACCGAACTCATCGCGGGCCGCGACCGCGCCGAACTTAAGAAGCTCACCGCGGCGGACGTTGAACGCGCGGTGGGAGGGCTATCGAACGAATCGAAACATGCCGCCGTGCTCTGCATCGACGCCATTCGCGCGCTCCTGGACACGACGCTAGACGTCCGAGGACCCGCTGTCGTCGAATGACGAACCATCGTCCACAAAATCGTCGCCGGAGTTGTCCCGCTCGTCGTCGATGTCGGAGCTGATGTCCTGATTCTGGTCCGCGGCGTCGGCGAAACGCGAGTCGTCACCCCGGTCGTTGCCGCCTTGATCGTCGTAGTAATTATTGATGATCGTCTCGGAACCGGGCGAGACGCCTCCGCCCCCGCCGAAGAACCCTCCGCCGCCGAAGAATCCGCCGCGATGGCCGAAGATGGATGCCAGGCTGTCGAAGGCCATTTCGCCCGCGATCACACCGGCGGCGGTCGTCATGGCATTGTGCAGAAATCCGGAAAACCCGCCGCCGGACTGAGAAGGCGGAGGGGGAGGAGGCGCGGCATAGCCTTGATAGTCCGAATAAGACGGCTGCCCATGCAGAAAACTGCCCTGCGGCTGGGGCGCGGGCGCGCTCTGCTGCCTCAACTGCTCGATCTGCGCCTTGGCCTGATTCAGCGCCATCTCCTGAATCAGCACGGTCTGCGTGAGAACGTAGAGCGCGTCCGGCCGCGACCCGATGGTGCGGCGGATCAGATCGTCCGCGTCCCGGTCGATCTGCGGCGCGGGCGCGTTTTTGATCCGCTCGGCCAATCCCGCGATCATCTGCTGTTCCTGTTCAGTCATCTCGCCTCTCTCACAACTATGCTACGAAGCCGCCGCGCGGTCCGTTCCCTCGCGTCCACTATAGTGGTTTTTTCAACGAATTGAAATGAAGACTGCATTCCTGTTTCCGGGCCAAGGCTCGCAATTCGTCGGCATGGGTAGCTCCCTCGCCGAAAGCTTCCCCGCCGGCGCCCGCTGTTTCGAAGCCGCCGACGCCGCGCTGGGTTTCTCGCTTTCGAAGATGTGCTTCGAGGGTCCGGCCGAGAGTTTAAAGCAGACCGAATTCCAGCAGCCGGCGTTGCTCGCGGTTTCGACCGCGGCGTTCACCGTGCTCAAAGATCAGGTCGGCGAGCCGCAATACGTCGCCGGACACAGTCTGGGCGAATATTCGGCGCTGGTAGCCGCGGGGTCGCTCGATTTTGCCGACGCTCTGCGTCTGGTGAACAAGCGGGGCCGATACATGCAGGAGGCGGTGCCGGAAGGTGTCGGAGCGATGGCCGCGCTGTTGAAAATGCCCGAGCACAAGCTGGATCAAGTCCTCACCGCGGCTGCGCAGGGGGAAGTGGTCACGCCTGCCGGCTTCAATTCACCCGACCAGATCGCCATCGCCGGGCATCGAGGCGCGGTTGAACGGGCAATAGAGCTGGCTAAGGCCGCCGGCGCGCGACGGGCCATCGCGCTTCCGGTCAGCGCACCGTTCCATTGCCCGTTGATGCGGCCCGCCCAGAATCGGCTCAAGCGGGATCTCGATGCGACGGCGTTCGCCGATCTCAAAATCCCTCTCGTTAACAACTGGCGGGCGCGCGAAATCCGTACGGGTACGGAAGCGCGCGAAGGCCTCTACCACCAGGTTCCGAATCCGGTGCGGTGGGTCGAGACGATCCGCTATCTGGCCGCGAACGGCGTGACGCGGTGGTTCGAAGTCGGGTCGGGCGCGGTGCTTTCCGGATTGCTGCGCACGATCGTTCCGGATGCGCGCTGCACGCCGTTCGGCGAGGCGACCGACGGGCAGAGGCTTCGGGCCGGCGCATGAGCCAATCGAGTGCGCAGTCGCTGCGGGATCTGCTGGGGCGAAGGCCCTCGCGCATCGAACTGGATGCGGCGGCTCTCGAAATTGCGCGCATCGAATTCCCGGATCTCGACGCGGACGCCGCGATGGCCCAGCTCGATCACTATGCATTCGCCATCGCCGAGCGCGCCCACGATCTTTCCGATGGCGTGTGTTTCATCGAAACGGCCAACCGGTATTTGTTCGGCGAACTTGGCTTTCGCGGCAATGAAAACGACTATTACAACCCGGAGAACTGCTGCCTGAATCGCGTGCTGGAGACGAAGCTCGGCATTCCGATCACGCTATCGATTATCTATATCGAAATCGGCCGCCGCCTGGCCAAGCCCGTACGCGGTGTGGGGCTGCCGCGGCATTTCCTCGTGCGTTATGACGATCCCGCATATTCGGCGATCATCGATCCGTTCCACGGCGGAGCCATCGTCGACGCGGCGCAGTGCTGCCGACTGGCGCAGGTCGAAAAGCTCGAAGAGGGCATGCTCGATGCCGTCG
>JASHSD010000765.1 GCA_030036985.1 Bryobacteraceae bacterium | reverse complement strand
AGCCGGCTGCTCGGTCGCCGCGCTGTATCCGTTGTCGGCATAATTGTCAGTGTCGGGAGCCGGCGCCTGCGCGGGAGCAGGAGCATAACTCTGCGTGGGCTGCGCATTGGAAGTCGGCGCATTCTGCGCGGGCGCCTCGGAGGCCGGGGCCAGACCCCCGTCAGCCGGGTTTTCGGTCGCGGTCTGGTTCTGGTCCTGCTGCGCCACGTTGGGAGGCTGCGTTTTGTTGCAGGCGCTCAAACCGAGCAACAAAACCCCAGTCATAAACGGCGAAAGCCACAATTGACGAATTGTAATCACACTCACCCCTCCGGAAACTAAACTTTCCAGAAACTAAACTCGGGCACTTGGAGGGCCATGTCAATCTTTTTTAATGAGCGGCCGACTCGCGGTAGTGGGCGATCACCTCATGCAATCTGGAAGATATGCGATCGCCGCCGATGACTTCGGTGAGGTGGTGGCGATCCAGATCGGCCCTGAGTTCGGGCTGCACATGGGCGAAAACGAGGCTGACGTGGCGCCCCGCAAGTTCGCTCTGCAATTGCTGCACGACGCGCGACGCGCTGTAATCGACATGTGTAATCGCTCCGGCGTCCACGATCACCCAACGAGCGGCTGGAGGATCCGGCCCGACGATCTCCCGGATTTCATCGGCGAAGCGTCCGGCGTTGGCGTAAAAAAGCGGAGCGCCGAAGCGGTAAATCACCAGACCGGGTTCGGAAACGCCGCCTGGCCTGACAGGCGTCGTTTGCCAGATGCGGTCTTCGCCTTCGATGAGGATGGCCGTGTGCGGATGATAACTGTGCTGCACGATGCGCAGCAGCGACATGGCCATCGCCAGCACGATTCCCTGCTCCACGCCGACCAATACCACAACGGCCGCCGTGACCCCGGCCACCGCGAACTCCCCCGGGCTTTCGCGGCGAATGGCCCAGAGCCCCTTCAGGTCCACCAGACTGATCGCCACAATGAAGACAATCGCGCCCAGCACGCAGCGCGGCAGGTATTCGAGCGGTTTGGTGAGAAACAAAAGAACCAGCGCGACAGCCGCGGCGGTGGCGATCTTCGCGAATTGGCTTTTGGCTCCCGCGCCTTCGATAACGGCGGTCTGGGTGGGACTGCCGTTCACCACGAACGTGCCGCTGAATGCGGCGAGCGCGTTGGCCGCGGCGAGGCCGGTCAGGTCCGCGTTCTCGTTGAGCCGGTCTCGATGCTTGAGCGCGTAGGTGCGCGCGGTGGCCGCGCTCTGCGTCACGATCATTACGAAGCACGACGCCGCGACCGGGATAAGCCGCTCAATGTCGGCCCAGTGTACTGCGGGAATCGAGGGATGCGGAAGGCCGCTCGATACCGCGCCGATAATCGCTATGCCGTGGCCGGCGAAGTTCCAGGCGGCGCTCGCGGCGATCGCGCCAACCACCGCGATCAGCGGCCCGGGCACGCGCGGCAGAAACCGGTCGAGCGTGAGTACGCTCGCTACGACCAGCGCTGAGAGGCCGAGGGACGGGAGGTTCGTTCCCGACAGGCCGCGCCCGATTTCGACGAGTTGCATCACGGTGCGATGCGAATGGACGTCGATGCCCATCATCGGCCCGAGAACGGCGATGCCGACCTGAAAGCCGACGCCGGTGAGGAAGCCGGTCAGCACGGTTTGCGAGAGGAAATCGGCGAGGAAACCAAGCTTGAGAATGCGCGCAATCGCGAGCAGAGCGGCCGTCAGCAGCGCCACCAGTCCGGCAAACGCCACGTACTTTGCGCTGCCGGTCGGGGCCAATCCGGAGAGCCCTCCGGCGAGGATGGCGGCGGTTGCGGAATCGGCCGCGACGACCAGATAGCGCGAGGATCCGAAAGCGGCGAAGCCGAGCAGCGGGGCTAACAAAGTGTAGAACCCGGTGACTGCGGGCATGCCGGCGATGCTGGCGTAGCCGAGCGATTGCGGGATGCCCATGGCGGCAAGCTCGACGCCCGCCGTGGCGTCGCGCACGGCAGAGGCTTTATTCATGTACCGTTAACGAAATCAAGAACCCAGTGTAAGCAAATCGGCAATGGTCCGGGCCGGTATTCCATTTAGTAAGTACTGTATAAAAATTTCCACTGATTTCGCTCTTCACAAGGCTGAATCTGTGCCAAAATTTACAATTTGTGCCCGTATGAAGATCCTTCTCTGCCTTGCAACAATCCCCGCAATTTTGCTCGGCGCCACCACATCGACGACGGTCACTGTGAGCACCTCGGCCAATCCGTCGGTCTACGGCAGCGCCGTGACGCTGACGGCGACCGTAACTCCTTCCACGGCTACGGGGCTGGTTACGTTTTACGATGGCGTAACAGTACTGGGCACGGCGAGTCTGGCGAGCGGCCAGGCGACGATGAGCACCGTGCTGCTGGCTTCGGGGAGTCTTTCGCTCAAAGCGTATTACGAAGGTGACTCCGCGGATTCGCCGTCGGCCTCGACCGCGGTTGCCCAAACGGTGCTGCCAATCGGCTCCGGCGGATTGTCGGCGGCGGTGAACTACCCGGCCGGATCACAGCCGTTTGGAATCGCTGTGGCGGATTTCAACCTGGACGGCAGGGTTGATATCGCGGTTGCAGACAATTCCGGCTCGAGTACAGGCGGTGTCAGCGTGCTGTTGGGCAACGGGGACGGCACATTCCAGAGCGCGCTTTCGGCCAGCGCGGGCGCCAGCCCTTACAGTCTCGCAGCAGCCGACTTCAACGGCGATGGCAAGCCCGATTTGGCGGTCATAAGCGCGGCCGGGGCCGCTATTTTGCTGGGCAAAGGAGACGGGACGTTTCAGAATCCCGTCAGTTACGCTGCGGGTTCCGTGGCCCAGTACGTCGCTGTCGGCGATTTCAACCAGGATGGCAAGCCCGACCTCGTCGTGGCGAACTACACTTCCGCGGGTGGCGCCAGCGTATTACTGGGCAACGGCGACGGCACTTTTCAGTCGCCAGTGGCGCTCGCCACATCGATTTCATACGCCTCGTTCGTCGCGGTGGCGGACTTCAACTTGGATGGCAAACCCGATGTCGCGGTGGCAAGCTCGTCCGAAACAAACGTTTTTCTGGGCAACGGCGACGGCACTTTTCAGGCGCCATCGACTTACACCAATTTCGGCACAGGCGCCGTGGCCGATTTCAACGGAGACGGCAAGCCGGACCTTGCCGGTATTGATGGACAGGTCGCATTTGTGGCGCTGGGAAATGGGGACGGCACCTTTCAATCGCCGATGTCCGCCGCCGATTACTACGATTACTACACCGGAATCCTCACCGAGGGTGATTTCAACGGCGATGGCAAACCGGATCTCGCCGCAACGGACGGCGATGGCGTGATGGTCCTGCTGGGCCATGGTGACGGTACATTCGCGGCCGGTACCGCATATTCGACAGGGGGGAACTATTCCTATTTTCTTGCGACGGCCGATTTCAACGGCGACGGCAGGGCGGATATCGCAGCGTCGGAGCTGTACTCGAGCCAGACTGGCGTTCTGCTCGGACTCAGCGCCGGGATTCAGGATCTGACTGTTTCCAAATCGCATTCCGGCCACTTCACGCCCGGCCAAACAGGAGCCACCTGGACCATTACGGTTTCGAACGTCGGCGGAAACTACACTTCGGGAACCGTCAGTATGGTCGACACCCTGCCCGCGGGGGTGACGGCAACCGCCATCGGCGGGACAGGCTGGAGTTGCGTTCTCACGACAGTCACCTGTACGCGCAGCGATACCCTGCTTTCCTTCGTCAGCTATCCGCCGATTACTCTGACCGTAAACGTGGCGTCCAATGCGGCTCTGCTCATCACTAACACAGCCACGGTCTCGGGCGGAGGCGAGACGAACACCGCCAACGACACGGCGAGCGATCCGACATACGTTTCGACGGCTGCCACTCCATCCATCAGTTCCATCACCAACCCGGCCGACGACTCAACCGGATATCTCGCTCCCGGAGCCATCGCTACGGTCACTGGCACAGCGCTCGCTTCCGCGACCGCGCAGGCGTCGCCGCCGCTGCCGACCACGCTGGCAAACGTCAATGTGACCGTCAACGGAATCCTGGCGCCGATCGAACTGGTCAGCCCCGGCCAGATCAACTTCCAGATCCCTTACGAAGTCCCGACCAACCAGTACGTCAGCGTCATCGTGTCAAACGAACAAGCGGTATCTGCGCCGGCTTCCCTTACCATTTATCCTGATTCGCCCCACATATTCGCCGGGACTATTCAGGACGCGAATACCGGGACGAACTCAGCAACCAATCCGGCCGTGCCCGGCAGTGCAATCACGGTGTTTTTCACCGGCGCCGGGGCCGTGACGCCGGCAGTTGCCGATGGCGCCGCGGCGCCCTCATCGCCACCCGCGATTCCCACCAGCACGTTCAGCGCTCAGATCGGCAATTCAGGCGCTGTCGTCAGTTCAGTCATGCTGACTCCGGGTCTGGCAGGAGTCGCCCAAGCGAACGTGACGATTCCCACGGGCCTGGAGGCGGGAAGCTACCCTCTCTACATCAGCTCCAGCCCTTCCGCGACGGTGTTCGTCGGAGGGCCTGCGCCGGCCATCGCTTTCTTGCTCCCGAACAACCTTCCGGCCGGGACCGGGGAGACTGAGATTGCGATTAACGGATCGAATTTCGGCGAGACCCCGAGCGTATCCTTTACGGCGCCCGGCGGACAGGTCACTGCTCTCAGTATCGAAAACAACGAGACTTCCCAGCTTTTTGTTTACCTGCCTGCAAACCTGCTGGCCACCGCGGGTGTCGCACAAATCACCACAGCCAACAGTCTGGGGGTTTCCTCGAACTCGCTGCCTTTTTACGTCACGCCGTTCCCTGTTTCCGCAGTCTCGCCGAACCGCGCTACGGCGGGAAGCGCCGCGACGCAGGTGACCGTGACGGGCCAGAGTCTGGGGACGGCGACGAGTTTGTCGTTCACGCCTCCCGGCGGTTCCCCGACATCCATCTCACTCAGCCAGATCCAGTCAACGCAGGTCCAGGCGACCATCCCCGCGACTCTGCTGAAGTCCGCCG
>JASHSD010000764.1 GCA_030036985.1 Bryobacteraceae bacterium | reverse complement strand
AATCCGCAGGATGAGTTACCCTGCGCCCGCAAGATCCTCTCGAAGTTGCTTCGCCAGGCTTACCGGCGCCCGCTGAACGACAGCGATCTGGAAACGCCGCTCACTTTCTATCAGCGCGGTCGTAACGAGAAAGGCCGCTTCGACGCCGGAATCGAATCCGCGCTCCAGTTCATTCTGGCCAGCCCCGAATTTTTGTTCCGCTTCGAAGAAGATCCCAAAAACCTCGCGCCCGGCGCGGTTTATCGTCTCAGCGATGTGGCGCTGGCTTCGCGTCTGTCCTTCTTTCTCTGGAGCAGCCCGCCCGACGACGAACTCCTGACTCTCGCCGGCGAAGGCAAACTGCATGACCATGACGTGCTGGAGCAGCAGGTGCGCCGCATGCTGGTCGATCCGCGCGCCGACGCGCTGATCGAGAACTTCGCTTCGCAATGGCTCTTCCTGCGCAACCTGAAAAACTTCTCGCCCGATCCGGAAGCCTTCCCCGATTTCGACGACAACCTGCGCGAATCCATGGGCGAAGAGACCCGGCTATTTTTTCAATCGATCATTCGCGAAGATCGCAGCGCAATGGACCTGCTGACCGCGAACTACACCTTCGTGAACGAACGTTTGGCGCGGCATTACGGCATCCCGAACGTCTATGGCGATCAGTTCCGCCGCGTGACCATCGATTCGCCGGAGCGCCGCGGACTGCTGGGCCAGGCCAGTATCCTCGCGGTCACGTCGTATCCGAATCGGACTTCGCCGGTGCAGCGCGGCAAATGGGTTCTGACCAACATTCTCGGCATTCCGCCCACGCCGCCGCCGCCGAACGTGCCGCCGCTAAAGGACAACGCAAATGGGGCCACGCTTTCACTGCGCGAGCGCATGGAAGCGCACCGGGCGGACCCGGTCTGCGCGGGCTGTCACAAAGTGATGGACCCGATCGGTTTCGCCCTGGAGAATTTCGACGCCGTCGGCCACTGGCGCGATACGGATGACGGCAACCGCATCGACCCGTCCGGCGTGCTTTATAACGGTGTGAAAGTGGACGGTCCGGTCGCGCTCGATAAGATGCTGGCCGACCACCCTGATGTCTTTGTCGGAGTGCTCACTGAAAAGCTGCTGACCTATGCGCTTGGCCGTGGTGTTCAATATTACGATATGCCCGCCGTCCGGGGGATTGTCAGCCAGGCCAGAGCCCACGATTATCGCTTTTCCACGCTTATACTTGGAATTGCGGAAAGCACGCCGTTTCAGATGAAAACGAAGGCCTCCGGCGTGGCGCAGGCACTCGCGCCTGCCGGGCCGGGACTTATCCCGGCCCACGCTTCTAATCCTAACCCGGCATAGCCGGAACCAAACAGGGAGCAGTTTTTGAAAAGTTGGACCTCATGCCAAAGTACACCCAAAGGCCCGTGGATATTGCTCCGCGCACGACTCCTCAAAAATTTCCTGCCAGGAAACGCGATGATTCAGATATAGAGGTACTAAGGAGAATTAAGGGATGAGACTTATCGCCAAAAAACACCTTCCGCGCCGCACATTCCTGCGTGGCTTAGGAACGGCGATCTCGCTGCCTCTGCTGGATTCGATGGTCCCGGCGCACACGGCTCTCGCCGCCACAGCCGCCGCGCCGCAAATCAAGCTGGGCCTGTGCTTCATTCCCCATGGCGCGGTGATGGCGCACTGGACGCCCATCGGCGACGGTACGAACTTCGAGATCTCGCGCACGCTGAAGCCGATCGAACCGTTCCGCGATCAGGTGGTCGTGGTGTCGAACCTTGCGCACAGGATGGCCGCGCCCTTGGGCGAAGGCGATAATGGCGGCGACCATACGCGATCGCCCGCGGTGTTCCTGAACGGCGTCCATCCCAAGCGCACCGACGGCGCCGATATTCGCGCGGGCACGACCATCGACCAGATCGCCGCCGCGAAGATCGGTCAGCAAACGCCTCTGCCTTCGCTCGAATTGGCCACGGAAGATTTCAGCGGCCTGGTAGGGTCCTGCGACGTGGGCTTCAGCTGCGCCTACATGAACACGATCTCCTGGCGCACGCCGACCACGCCGCTGCCCATGGAAATCAATCCGCGTGTGGTATTCGACCGGCTGTTCGGCGACGGCTCCAGCGCCAAGGAACGCCTGGAGCGCATCGAACAGCAGCGCAGCATTCTCGATGCGGCGATGGATCAGGTGCGCCATCTCGAAGGCGGCTTGGGACCGAGCGACCGCACCCGCGTGGGTGAATATCTGGACACCATCCGCGAAATCGAGCGCCGCATTCAACTGGCGGAGAAACAGAACGCCAATTCCAGCCTGGCGGTGCCCGCGACGCCATCCGGCATTCCGGAAGATCATCGCGAACACACCAAGCTGATGTTCGATCTGATGGCGCTGGCGTTTCAGGCCGATATCACCCGCATCTCGACCTTTATGATGTGCCGCGAGGTCAGCTACCGCACCTTCCCCTTCCTGGGCTTTTCGGAAAGTTTCCACCCGGCTTCGCACCACCAGAACAATCCGGCGCGGCTGGAGAATCTGACGAAGATCAACACCTATCACGTCGAGTTGATGAGTTATTTCCTGGGACGGCTGAAAGCCACGCCCGATGGGGACGGCAATCTGCTGGACCACTCGCTCATCCTCTATGGCAGCGGCATGAGCAACAGTAACGTCCATAACCATGCGCCGCTACCGGTTTTTGTCGCGGGCGGCGCGGCGGGAAACCTGAAGGGAGGCCGGCATCTGAAATATCCCGACGATACGCCGATGTCGAACCTGCTTCTTTCCATCCTGGATAAGTCGGGTGTGCCGCAGGATAAAGTCGGCGACAGTACCGGTCCTCTGACCGAGCTCTGATCGGAGTTTGAGATGAAGCCATTGACGGTGGTTCTGCTGCTGACCGGTTTCGCGGCCGTTCTTTCCGCTTCGGATTCTCCGGTTGCCGATGCCGCGCAGCAACGCGACATTCCCGCGCTGCAGGCGCTGTTGAAACAGCACACCGCGGTCAATGTGCCGCAGGCGGATGGCACCACGGCCCTGCATTGGGCCGCGCACTGGAACGACGTCGATGCCGTCAATCTGCTGATCCACGCCGGCGCGGACGCGAAGGCCGTCAATCGCTATGGCGACACGCCGATCTCCGAGGCCGCGGCGGTGGGAAGCGCTCCCATCATTGAGGCCTTGCTGCAGGCGGGCGCCGATCCGAATACGCGCGTTACTTCGGACGGCGAGACCGTTCTC
>JASHSD010000763.1 GCA_030036985.1 Bryobacteraceae bacterium | reverse complement strand
AGACGTCGAGAACGGTATCGAGAACACCATCAGCGGGCCGGCCATCGTGATGCGCGTCGATCCGATTACGGCGGCGCGCGCCGGTTTTACGCCCGAGGAGATCGAACTGGACGCGAGCGCGATCCTGCAGGGTGAGCCCGCGGCAACGCCGGTGGTCCTCAACGCCCGCACCTACACCATCCGCGTGCGCTTCCCCGAAAACACGCGATCGTCGCTCGACCGCATCCGGAATACGCTGATCACCAGCGCCTCGGGTAAGACGGCGAGCCTGGGATCGCTGGCTGATTTTGAAGACCAGGCCGGCCAGACGGAAATCAAACGCGAGAACCTCCAGCGCATGGTCGAGGTGACCGGCAGATTCGAAGGCGTGAGCCTCGGCAAAGGCATCGAGACTGTGCAGCAGGCCGTCGCCGATCTGCATCTGCCGCCGTCGATTCGCGTGGTTTACGGCGGCACTTACGAGGAGCAGCAGAAATCGTTCCGCGATCTGGCTGTGGTGCTGGTGCTGGCGGTTCTGCTGGTGTTCATTGTGCTGCTGTTCGAATTCCGCAGCTTTGCGGCGCCCACCGCCATCCTGGCGTCGGCGCTGCTTTCGACATGCGGGGTGTTCGTCGCGCTGCTCATTACGGGCGCCACGTTCAACATCTCATCCTTCATGGGATTGATCATGGTCGTCGGCATTGTGGCGAAGAACGGAATTCTGCTGCTGGATGCGGATCAGCGCTATCGCCTCGAAGGCTTCTCGGCGCGCGATGCCATGATTCGCGCCGGCGAGCGCCGGCTGCGGCCGATCATGATGACGGCTATGGCGACCATGGCAGGAATGATTCCTCTGGCGCTCGCGATCGGCGCCGGATCGCAGATGCTGCAGCCGCTGGCTATCGCGGTCATCGGCGGCATTCTGGCCTCGATGGTGCTGTCGCTGATCGTCACTCCGGCGGTGCATTACTATTTAAGCCCTCACAGCGGCGTGTAGGACAATAAGCGCTTGACTCGCGAGCGCATGCGCGACTGGTGTATCGCCTCTGTTTTATTCGCGGGGAATCTGCTGGTCCTCGGCCCCTGGCTTCTCATCGATTATTCCAATCAGCCGTGGAACAACGGCTACATGTCGCTGGGCGTCGGGCGAATGTTCCGGGATCACAAGTGGACCTGGAACCCGCTGAATTACGGCGGCGCGCCGTTCCGGTATCTCTATCTCCCGCTGTTCCACGTCATCACCAGTTCGATGACATTCCTTTCGATCGGACGCGCGTTCCACATCGTGACCGCGATTGCCTACGCGCTGACGCCGGTTGCGATGTATTTCCTGTGCCGAAAGCTCTTCGAAAGCCGCGCGCCGGCGATCTTCGCCGCAATCGCGTGGAGCGTATTTCCCGCGCCCGCGTACCTCATGCCGCAATGGCGAAATTTCACCGCGCCCTGGTTCCACGCGCCTTGGGAATTCATCGCCATGGTGATTTATGAGGAAACCGTCCACAATTGCGCGCTGCCTCTGACGCTTCTGGCGATCGCGGCGGCGTGGCGCAATCGTTGGCTGGCCGCGTCGATCTTGGCGGCGGCCGTGATGCTGACCAGTTGGCCCGCGGTCATCGGCCTCTGCTTCACTCTGGCCGGATTGGCCGTCGCGCGGACACACGACCCCGGCCCGCTGGCTTTAACAATGTGGAAATCCGCCTCGCGCGTCGTCGCGATGACGGGAACGGCGTATGGACTGTGCGCCTTCTGGATCACACCCGGCTACTTCGTCTCTTCCAGTTTGCTGGATCGCGTGGTCCTGCGGCACGTCTTTTCCGCCGAGCCGATCGCCCGCGCAACATGGCTGATCCTGATCGGCGCGGCCATTCTGATCGTCCTGTCCTTCGTTCGCCAAATGCCCGCTCGGCTCGCGCTGCCGCTGGTCTGGAGCGCGCTGACCGGCGCGGTGGTCCTGAGCACGCTCGCCGGCAATACGCTCGTGCCGCTGCCGAATCGCTATCTGCTCGAATTCAACGCGGGGATGGTGGTGCTGGCGGCAGCGCTGATTTCGCTTGCGCCGTTGAAATGGCAACCTTGGATTGCGGGCGCCCTGACGATCGCCGGCGTCGTCGCGGGTCTCCCGTTCATCGTCCACGCGTGGAAGTTGCAGCCGCGCGGTCAGGATACTCACAAACAGGTCGCGTACCAGATTGCCGACTGGCTGAATCGCCGCGCGGGGCAGTCGCGTATTTTCGCCACCGGCGAACTCGACGGCAATCTGGCCGTCTATTCCGACGTTCCCCAAATCGGCGGCATCGGCCAGGGCGTGACGAACCCATTGATCTTCGCGGCGGAGCGGCAGGTCGGATACGGGTGCAGCGCCGATTCGGAACATGTCGCCGAACTCTGGCTGCGCGCGCTGAACATCCGCTATTTCGTGGTGCACGGCGCCGATTCGCGCGAGTATTACCACTGGTTCACGCAGCCGGAAAAATTCGCGGGATTACCTGTGGCGTGGAACGATAACGCGGACGATACGATTTATCGCATTCAGGATTCCGAGCCGCCGGAAGCCGTAGTTGTCGATCTCAACGAAATGAGCCGCCTGCCGCGCCTGCGCTCGACCGATGACGCAAATTTCCTCGAAGCCTATGACAAATGGGCTGCCGGAAAACGGCCAGCCTCACTGTGTTGGCGCAACGTGGACGCCGGCGATCTCAGCGCCAACATTGCTCCCGGCGAAGCGATTCTGGTGAAATTCAACAACGACGCCGGCTGGCGCGCGTCCAACGCCGCGACGCGCAACGATCCCATCGGCTTTTTGCTGATCGAGCCGAATCCGGGCCAACAGACCATCCGCCTGCGATTCGGCGCGTCGTGGGAAGCATGGCTGGGCCGCGCGATTACGCTGTTCACCATTCTGGCTCTGCTGTGGATGCGTGGTCCGCGCCTGTGGATCGCCGCCGCGGCGCTCATCCCCACGCTGGCGGCCTACGCGTTCCTGATGGCCCGCGTGCCCTCAACCGTGTCGATCGCCGAAGACGCCTTCGCGCGTTTGCAGCCGCCGATTATCAATCCCGAGGGCATCGTCAACGGACGTGACCGAGTGACCGCAGTGTACGGTGAAGGCTTCGGCGAACCGAAGGATACCGTGCACGTGCTTGTCGGGGATCGACAAGCCGAGGTGCTTTACCACGGACCGAACATGGTCACATTCCGCATGCCTGCCGATGCGCCCGCCAAGGCCGCTGTGAGCATCGAAGTGAACGGATGTAAAGGAAACGAATTCACCGTCGCAACGCAATAACAACGTGGGGCCAGGCCTTCGGGCCTGGATAGCGCCGGGATAAACCGGCGTGAAGTAGTGAATGAAAGAGTCATGCAGGAAAGGACTAGCGAACCATCCTGACCCCGAGCCATGCGAGGGCGGTCGAGAGGCCGCACTTGAAGCGTTGGACAGGGGCACATGCAGGCTGAGTATCCCGAATTTGTGAGATCCGAAATAGCCAAAACCAGAGGCGCCGACGGTGTCAGGCCGACCGGAAGGCAACACTGCGACGCGCGTAAACGCGAGCGCGGCGCAGGCCCTGCGGAGTCGTAGACCTCAAGCATGCATGGAAACTTCACGCGCGAGAACCGGGAGGCCCCGCAGCCATCC
>JASHSD010000762.1 GCA_030036985.1 Bryobacteraceae bacterium | reverse complement strand
CGAGTTCATCGCCGTCTGGAATGAGAAACCAAAACCGTTCATCTGGACGGCCACGGTTGAATCGATCGTTGAAAAACTGTCACGCTGCAAACAAACTCTGGAAAAGATTCTGCCCGGCTGCACATCACCACGGTCGCGGAAATCAAAAACCGCCCCGAAACAATAGTCCAGTTATTTATTGGACACTACACTAGCGTCGATCCGCAGCTGGTTCGTGGTTCCGGTTAGTTGAATGACGGCGATTCCTCCCTCATTGGTCGCCGCAGTCTGGTCCCGGCTGGCATTACGCACCCGGACCTCCGCCCGCGCGGGCGTTCCGTCCGGATACGACGTCAAAACGAACAACTGGTTCCGCAGCCCCGGAACCAGCGCTCCGCCCTCGGGAACCGCCGTGATCAGCAGCGGCGACTCGCTCACGGTAATCGGCTCCGCATGAGTTTCGCTGTGCCCGGCGTTATCCTTCACGCTGGCCTCGATCAGCACCTGCGCCGCGCCCTGAGTCAGGGGATGTCCCGCGAAGAACTCGGGCAGATGAATGTCGAAGCGGAAGGCGCCACCATTGTCCGTCGTTCCCTTCGCCTCACCGGCATCGAAGGACGTAACGTCATGGCCTGACGCCTTGACGGTGACCTCGGCATGATCCACCGCCTTCCCGAAAAAGTAATTGGATCGAACGGTTCCCGTCACATGATCGCCGGGTCTGTAGCCGCGCTTCGTCCGCGCGTCCTTGCCGGCCAGGTCCAGATCGACCTTGAACCGCGGCAGCACATATCGCTCGACCTGCAGCCCGATTTCGACCTTATTGGATTCTCCCGCCGCCGCGTCGTCCATCAACGCCCGCAAATGATAAGTCCCCAGGTTCACTTCATCGGCGAGACCGAATTTGGCGAACGCAATGCCGTACGCATCCGTCTGCGTGATCTTCCTGAACACCTTGTTGCCGCGCGAATCCTCCACCTCGAAAGTCAGCTTGCGTCCGCCGGTCGCCTGATGATTCGACTGATCGAGAGCCAGTGCGCGCACGTGAATGGTCTGGCCCGGCTGATAAACCGGCTTCTCTGTTGTGAGCAGGATGGAAGCTTTCTCTTCCAGCCGAATCTGCTGCGTGAAATCGGCCTGCCCGAGCGGAGTATCCACGACGTAGCGCAGCGGAAATGTTCCCGCAAGATAGGCGGGAAACCGGAAATCCGCGCGTGTTGTGCCGCGTTCATTCAATCTCCCCGCGAATAGTGTCAGGCTCTTCGAACCCTGCTCCGGCAATTCAATCCGCAAAGAGCCGGACGTCACCAGCGTTTCGTTGTCCGCTTCGGTAACGATGAGCCGCACCGCCGCGGCCGCTCCGCTCAGGTAGGATCGCTGACCCAGAACATGCACTACCGGACGCCGCAGGATACGCGAAATCGAAACGATCCCCTCCAGCGCGGGGCGCTCCTCGCCGTCGTATGTAAATCGGTATCTGAGCCGATGCCAGACGAGGTCATCCACCGGCAGTTCGCCCTGGATCGCGATATCCTGCTCCCGGAAGCCGCGCCCTGTACTGGTGAAGACATGACGGTCAACGCTTCCGACCACGCTGTCTTCAGGATTAAGAACCTCAACCCTGAGATCTCCATCGCCACCGCGGGGCGCGTTGTAAGGAAGTGAGACGCGCAGCACGCCCCGGATATAAGTGGCGCTCACAGGCCCGATGTCCTTCGATTGCGCCCGCGTCACCAAAGCAGCACAGACAAGAGTCAATGCCAAAAGACCGGCAGCGGCGAAAGTGGAACGTTTCTTCATTACTAACCTCCATCCATCCGCGCCTGAGCAACTCAAAAGCGGCGCGCTCTTTGACCTGAGAACGGACGGCCTCGGAAATCTTGCAGGAAGAGTTTTGATTTTTTTGAAAATCAGCGGCCGGCGGGCGCCGGGTCCCACTGTTTGCCGTCGCGGCTCAACCAGACGGATGCGGAATCGGTGGTGAGTTGGAACAATGTGTTCGAATTGTTCGAAGCGTTCGAAGCATCGGCCGGATCGGGCGCCGTACTCAGGCGCACGATTTTGCCCGGCCACTTTTCTTTGACCGAGTTCCACGTCTTTCCCGAATCCGTGCTGACAAAGAGGGCGCCGGCGGAATCCGCCGCGAGCACGATCTTGTCTTTGGCAACAGTTGTCACCGAGGGCAGCTTACTGGGCAGAGCGTAGATCTGCGCAACCCGTATGTTGCCGTTGGCAGAAATGAGTGGAAGCGCGGCGACAGGTGTGGATGTCACACTGTGCGACAGCTCCCCGCTCTCGGTTTTGAGCAAAGAGGCTTCCGCAGTGACCGTTACGCTCTCGTTCGCTTGGCCCACATCGAGCCTCGAATCCGCCCTGGCGATCTCCTGCGGCTGCAGTTCAATCTTTTTCGACATCTGCTTGAAACCGGGCACTGTGATCTTCATTTCGTATTGGCCCGGCGTCAGGCCGGCGATGCTGAAGTTCCCGTTTGAACTGCTCGTTGACGTAAAAACCTTGCCGGTGGCGCTATCCACCAGATTGACCGAGGCGCTCGGAATCACTGCGCCGGCCGGGTCGGTAACGGTTCCCACCACTTGTGCGAGCGCGACCGGTGCTGCCCCAGCAGCGGTCGGCGCCGCGGCAGGGGAGGGAAGCGGCGCAGGGGCCGGAGCCGGTGGGGCTGGAATCTGTACGCGCCTGACTCGGACTTTCGCGCGCGGCGCCGGCTTCACCGGGATGGCCGCGAGAGGTGGCGCCGACGCCTCGACCGGAGCGGCGGAGCGCGCGACGATCTCCGGCGCCGGAGCCGCGGGCTTATTGGCTTGCCGATAGTAAACCGAAACCACGAGCACACACGCGACAGCCGCGGCAGCCAATGCCGGCATCGGTTGCAACCAACGCTTCCAGAATCGAACCGGCTTTGCGACAACCCGAGCCGGCGCCTCCGCAACCGCCGGCTGTGAAAGCCAGACAATCTCCCGGCATCGCGCACACTCCGCCAGATGCGTCAGACACGCGACGCGCTCATGCTCGGGCAATACGCCTTCGACGAACGCGCTGAACGAGTCGGCATCGAGATGCGTTCCGGGATGTAGTTGTTCGCTCATGTCCGGTCCGGAACGGCGGATGCTTCCTTCTCTGGGAACGCGTCACTTCGCGAAGCTTGCAGCAGGCTCCGAAGATTGATATCCAGATCGCGAGGATCCGTTCCGAGGGCTTCTTCCGCGGCGGCCCTGCTCATGCCGGAAGCCCGAAGTCCGTTCAGCAGTTCTTTGTGGAGGCGCGAAGTCAAACGCTGCACTCTGCGGCTGACGGTCGCCTCGTGAACTCCGATGATCTTCGAAATTTCCAGCAACGTTCGCTGATCCAGAAACCATGCTGACAGAATGAAACGCTCCTCCGCCGCCAGAAGGCTCAGCGTCGCCATCAAAGCTTCCCGGAGGCGCGTGACCACCTCCGGCGCCGGAATCGGCGATCGGGACGCCGCCGGTAAATCCACACCGGCCAGCGAGGTCTCGCGATGCGAGCGGCGATGCCGGTCTACATTCCGTTGGGCAAGCGTCGCGCGCAGGAATCCCATCAGCGATCCCCGGCCGGAGTATCCGCCGAGAGGCGACCGCCGCCGTCCGTCTCGCTCCGTAAGTCCGAACATCTCGGAATAGAGCGAATCCGCCAGTTCCTCGCCCGCCGCTGCCGATCCCGTGATGGCGATCGCCGCTCGGGTCAAAGGACCGCGATAGCGAGTCATGAATTCGCGCCATGCCGCTTCGCGGCCGAGGGCGCATGCATGGGCGAGAGCCAGGTCTTCCAGATGGAGCGTTCGCCAGAAGGCTCCGATTTGCGCCCGCGTGGCGGAAACGCCCGCCGGCAGCCCATAGTTATACTTGTCGCCGATAGTGGCAAGCAGCCTCGCCAGTTCCTCGACGCTGAGATCCACCGCATCGGCGTGCGCCAACTCCCACACATCCCGCTCGGCGCTCTCGGAATCGATCGCCCGCGCATTGATCGCCGCGGATTGTGCCGATGCGGAATCCAAGCTCTCACTATATAGCCGTTCTGCGGCCTCGAAGCAATGCGATAGAATCGCACGTTATATCGGGGACATCTGAGATGCATGCATTCAAGCTGAAAATTTTATCTTTATCTTCCGTGGGTTTCGCGTTCGCGGCCTTAGGTCACCAGGCCTTGGCTCAACAGTTGCACCCGGTGACTGACGCCGCTCTCAGGAACGCCGGCACGACCGGCACGGAGTGGCTCTCTTACGGACTTACCCCCGGCGAAACCCGCTACAGCCCGCTCAACCAGATCAACACCTCCAACGTGAGCAAACTCGGCCTAGCATGGTCCTATGACATCCATGGTGGCGGCGGCAATCAGGAAGCAACACCACTGGTCTCGAACGGCGTCATCTACAGCATGACCAACTGGAGCGTCGTTTACGCGCTCGACGCCCGCACCGGCAGGGAAAAATGGCGGTGGGACCCTGAGGTCAACCAGGCCACCGTCCGCCCGAAACTCTGTTGCGGCGTTGTCAGCCGCGGTATCGCCCTTTACGAAGGCAAAGTCATCGCGCCCACGCTGGATGGAAGGCTCGACGCCATTGATGTCGAAACCGGTAAACCCGTATGGGAAACTCGCGTGGCTTATTCGCAGGATAACTACACCATCACCATGGCTCCGCGCATCGCCAAAGGCAAAGTAATTGTCGGGGTTTCCGGCGGCGAATTCCCCGTGCGCGGGTTCTTTGCCGCATTCGACGCCAACACGGGCCGCCAGGTTTGGAAGTTCTACACGATTCCCGGCGATCCTTCGAAGGGTTTCGAGAACGAGGCCATGCGTAAGGCCGCGGCCACGTGGACCGGCGACTATTGGAAGATGGGTGGCGGCGGCGGGTCGGTATGGGACGCCATCTCTTACGACCCGAATACCAACCTGGTCTTTGTCGGAACCGGCAACGCGGGACCATGGCCGGAATCGGTGCGCAAACAGAAAGGCATGGATAACCTCTATGCCGCGTCCGTGCTCGCCGTCAACGCCGACACCGGCATCCTCAAATGGTATTTCCAGATGGTTCCCGGCGACGAATGGGATTTCGACAGCGTGCAGCAGTTGATGCTCGCCGATATCACCGTCAAAGGCCGGCCGCGCAAAGTTCTCATGCAGGCCAATAAGAATGGCTTCTACTATGTGATCGATCGCGTCACCGGGAAGTTCATCTCCGGACAGCCGTTCGTCGAAGGGACCTGGGCCAAAGGTCTGGATGAAGTGACCGGACGTCCGATTGTCAATCCCGAAGCGCACTACGGCAACCAACCCATTCCGATCGCGCCGGGCCCTGGCGGCGCGCACAACTGGTCGCCCATGTCCTTCAACCCGGCGACCGGCCTTGTTTATATTCCCGCTTCGCTGACCGGCGCCTTCACCTACCGCGCCGACGACAAATTCGAATACAAACCGGGCAAGCAGAATCTGGGGACGGTATTTGCATTCGGACCCAACGGCCCGGTCACGGACGGCAAGCCGCTGCCCGCCCCGCCGACCATCGGACCGAAGCCGCTTGCGAACGAGCGGGCCGCGCTCGTAGCCTGGGACCCTGCCACGCAAACCCGCAAATGGATCATGCCCGGCGGTGGCAGCATCGGCGGCGGCACAGTGACAACTGCGGGAAACCTGGTCTTCCAGGTGATTCCCGACGGTCGCCTGGTGGCCTACAGCGCCGATAAAGGCGAGAAGCTTCTCGACGTGCAAACGGGACTGCGCGGAGGCATGGGACCACCCATAACCTGGGAACTGGATGGCAAGCAATACGTCACCGTGGCGGGAGGCACCGGAACCGTGCAATTCACTCCGCCCGGCGGCGCGGCGCCGGCGCCTGCACGCGGCGGCGATGGCATTCACGTGCAGGCGGAAGCCGGCGCTCCGCCTCCTCCGCCACCACCAGGCTTCGGCGGCGGCCCGAGCGCCACGCCGAAGATGCTGACCTTCGTGCTCGACGGCAAACTGCCGCTGCCGTCGCCGGAACCGGCGAAGTAAGTCCGGATCACC
>JASHSD010000065.1 GCA_030036985.1 Bryobacteraceae bacterium | reverse complement strand
CGGGGCGGCTCATGTCTAGCTCTGATCAATGCGGGGGTGCGGATTTCCTTTGCGGTCTGTTCCTGCAACGCTTTCACCGTCTCGGGTGAGTGTGCGATTGCGGCTGAGTCGCTTCCGGGGCCGCGGCGAAGGCCAGCGCCTGATGGACGTCTTCCGGCTCTGACTCGGGATAGTTCCGGAACAGATCGTCCCGGTTGGGATAGAGGGCAACCGCTTCAACCACTCGCCGGACCGTTAATCGCATGCCGCGGATGCAGGGCTGCCCGTTCATTTGATTCGGGTTCCAGGTAATTCGATCGAAGGGTCGCATCGCTCCCATTTTGATACACTCGGCTGCGCGGGCCTGGTAAATAAAGAGGCGCAGGCGCTTATTCGCGCCGACGCCTTCGATCGGATTTTATTGAATCGGATTACCAGCGCTGACCGCGCTTGGAAGGCCCGGCTCCGCGGCTGCGATTGTCGCGGAAGCCGCCGCCACCGCTGCCCTGAGGCTTCGGACGCGCTTCATTCACGTTCAGCGCGCGGCCATTGAGTTCCGCGCCGTTCAGCTGCGCGATCGCGGTTTCGGCGTCGCGCCGTTCCGTCATTTCGACAAAGGCGAAGCCGCGGGCCTGCCCTGTGTCGCGATCCGTCACAATGTTTACGCGCTCCACGTTGCCGTACTGCGCGAACGCGGATGTAAGATCTTCCTGCGTGGTCTGGAAACTGAGGTTCCCCACGAATATATTTGTCATCTCTTTTTGGTCCTGTGTTGAATTTGTCTCTGTCAGACTGCTCTGAGACCACGACCAATGAAGGGCAGGGAACGAGAACGGCCGGAAGGCACTTGATCGACTCTTATGCGAGCAAAGACAAGGTTATTGTAGCACGCATTTTCACCGGCAATGCTTCTGCACAGCGTCGGCGCGGCGATAAAATTCAAACGAGGTGCACAATGGCGACGACCGCCATCATGACGGGTTCCCAATTCGACGCTCTGCCGTATGAGGAGGGCCGCCGGTGGGAACTCGTGGGAGGCGAACTCATTCCTGTGCCCAGCCCTACTCCCCAACACCAGACGATCCTTCAGCGCATTCTCTTCGCGCTCATGGTCTATTTCGGAACGCACCCTGAGCGCGGGCTTGTTTTTACCGACGTCGAATTCGCGCTCGACGAGGATTACCGCGTCCGGCCCGACGTGCTGGTTCTGCTCGGCGAGCGGGCGGCATCGCTCGATATGAATCGCGTTCCCGTTCCCGGCGCGCCGGATATCGCCGTCGAAATTATTTCACCCTCTGAACGCAGCTTCGAGACCCAACAGAAGCTGCACGCATATCCGCAGTACGGAACGCGGGAGGTCTGGCAGGTTTATCCGAAGTCGAAGGCGGTCGTGGTCCATCGCGGCGGAACGAGTACGACGTTCACAGAGGACGGCCGGATTGAGACGCCGCTTCTGCCCGATTTCGGTCTTCAGTTGCAGCGCATAATGTAACGATGAGACAAAGCATCCGCGTCGGCGCCGCGTTGTCGCTGCTCGGCGCGATCGTCACCATGGCGCTGGTCGCATGGGTCTATCGGCGCGACCGCGCCCGTTGGCAGAACTCCTACACGCGCTCGGTCAAAGAGAGGGACATCGCCGACACGGCTCGCAAGGCGATCTCGGCGCTGCAGGATGCCGAGCTGAGCGCGCAGGATTATGTTCTGACCGGCGAAACCGCCTATTCCGAAGCCTATAAGCACGACATTCAGGTTTGGCAGGACGAATTCGGAACGCTGGAAATCGTGGCGGAACGCGATTCCGCAACCGAACAGGTGCGCGATCTGTCGGAATCGGCGAAGAAGGTTCTCGACGAACTCTCGGCTCTCGTCGCACTGGGGGACAAGGGATCGCGCGAGGCCGCTCTCGAGCGAATCCACAAGGGATCCGCAATCGTGTATATCGAGCAGGCGCGGGACCTGGTTGCGACCATCCAGCAGCAGGACGGATTGGGCGCCGACGAGGCCGACCAGGGGCTGATCCGGTACGTTCTCCAGAGGCAACGCGAGGTTACGGCCGCGGCTGCGGCGCTGTTCTGTCTGGTTCTGTTTGGAACGCTTCTGCTGATTCTGGAGATGCGCCGCCGCGATCCCGCGCGTGATGCCCCCTCCCAAGCCGTTCGGATCGAAGCCGCGGCTCGCGCGAACGGTCGCTGACGCTCATCGCAGGTCATGAGCGCGATTTTCGGCCTTTTCAACAGGGACGGATGCCCCGCGTCAATCGAAGAACTGAACCGGATGGACGCGGCTCTGGCCATGCGCGGCCAAGAATATGTTATCGAAGCCGGCGGCATTTGGGCCGAAGGCCACGTGGGTTTGGGTCAGCGCCTCATGTGCTTCACTCCGGAGGATCGCCTGGAGCGGCAGCCCGCAAGCGGCGGCGAGGGGAACTACACGCTGGTCACCGACGGGCGCGTCGATAACCGTCCCGAACTGATGCGCGAACTGGGTATTCCCGCGGCGGAGGCGCGCGAGATGCCGGACTCCGCGTTTATTCTCCGGGCCTATGAGAAGTGGGGCATCGAATGCTGCGGGCGCCTGATCGGCGATTTCGCGTTTGCCCTGTACGACCGCCGGCAAGACCGGCTGATCGTGGCGAAATCCGGCATGAGCAGGCGGCCGGTCTATTATCGCGAGGCGTCGGGACGGTTTGCGTTTTCGTCGGCGCCGAAAGGCCTGTTTGCGCTGCCATGGGTTCCCCGCGCGATTGACCATCAGAGTCTGGCGGATTATCTGGTCCTGGCGCCTCGCGACCCCGGCAGAAGTTTGTACGCCGGGGTCGATGAACTACAGGACGGGCGCGTTCTC
>JASHSD010000761.1 GCA_030036985.1 Bryobacteraceae bacterium | reverse complement strand
TGATGGCGAAATAGATGGTCACCAGCAGCGGCAGTTCGATCTGCGAAACGAACTGCAGAGTCTGAAACAGCGGCAGGTAGACCTGAATCAGAAGCGACAGCAGGGGGACGGCGATGTAGACCCAGAACGGATAGGTCGTGCTGCGCACCTGGCCCGCGCTGTCCACCATCATGCGGCTGCCGGTCGGGTATTCCATCAGGGCTGCGGCGGCGTTGCGGGGGGCTTCGCCGGCTCTGTCCGCGCGGCTGGCGGCTTCGGCGCCGGGGGCTTCGCCTGCGCGCCCGGCACCGCCGGGCTCTTCTGCGGTAAAGAAGCCGCAGGCAATGCGGGTGCGTTCACGCCGGGCACTTTCAGATTGAAATTCGGCGGCAGGGATCCCGGCAGACCGACGCCGAACACGTGTTTCTGGGCGTCGCCGATTTTCTTGTACCGGTCCATGAGTTTGTCGGCGGGGGTCTGCGGGCCGCCGGGCGCCGCGGCCTCATCGTCGGACTTCACCGCGGGAGCCAGGAAAACCGGCGTATCGGGCGGCGGAGCCTCCTCCGGAATGGCCTGATTCACCGGATTGACGACCACGAGCACCTCTTCCGGCGCGCTTTCGGCCCCCGTGGGATCGACGGTGATGTCCTGAAAACTGCCACCTTCGCGCACGCCGGTGACTTTGCCCACCGGCAGCCCTTCCGGAAAGACCCGGTCCTCGCCCGAGGTGAAGAACATTTCGCCCACTTCAACCTTCTGGCCGGTGGGCACGTTGTCCACGCGGGCGGAACCGTTGCCCAAGCCTTTCAGAATGCCGTGAACGTGGTTCTTCTGCGACTCCACGCCCGCGGCGAAGCCGGGGTCGGTGACCGAAAGAACCTGGCTGTTGAAGGGGAAAACCGCGATCACTTTGCCGACGATTCCATCCGGCGTCACCACGGCCATGCCGCGCTCGACGCCCGACGAGGCGCCACGATCGATGAACACCGACCTCGTTCCTTCGCCTGGTGTGGCTCCAATCACGCGGGCCCCGATCATCTTTGAAGGGGATCGCGTCTGGAACCCCGCCAGCGCTTCGGCGCGCTGGGCCGAAGCCAGTTCGTTCCTGAGGAGCTGGTCCTCTATGCGCAGCCGGTCGACCTCCGTCTTCAGTTGGCGGCTCTGTTCGCGCGCGTTCTTCAAATCGAAATAGTTGCTGAAGAAACCGGTGGTTCCGTTGCGGGCCGATTCAATGGCGCTCGCGACCGGCGCGACCGCGCTGACGGCCCAGACGCGCACCATGGGGACATCGGCATCGCTCCTGACCTGCCAGGCGAGGAGAGCGATCTGCGCGCAGATCACCAGCAGGAGAACCACAATATTCCGATACCGGTGAACCAGCGATTCCATACGAACGGCGCCCGAGTTTTCTTTTCTCCGAAGACGCTCCTTACTTCATTTTCGCTAATCGATGGAGATTTTGCGCAGAAGCTTGAAATCGCTCAACATTTTTCCGGTTCCGAGCACGACTGAGGCCAGCGGATCGTCGGCGATCGAGACCGGCAGCCCGGTTTCCTCGCGGATGCGCTTGTCGAGGTTCTTGATCAGCGCGCCGCCGCCGGTGAGCACGATGCCGCGGTCGCTGATATCGGCGCTCAATTCGGGCGGCGTGCGCTCGAGCGCCACGCGAATGCCGTTGATAATGGTGGCGACGCATTCCGAGAGCGCGTCGCGAATCTCGTCGTCCTTGATGGCGATGGTTTTCGGCACGCCCTCGATCAGATTTCGGCCCTTGATCTCCATCTTCATCTCTTTGTCGAGCGGGAAGGCCGAGCCGATTTCCATCTTGATGGTTTCGGCGGTGCGTTCGCCGATCAGCAGATTGTATTTGCGCTTGAGGAACAGCATCACCGCGTCGTCCATGGCGTTGCCCGCCACACGCACGGAGCGGGAATAAACGATGCCGGAAAGCGAAATGACCGCGATATCCGTGGTGCCTCCGCCGATATCGACCACCATGTTGCCGGAGGGTTCCGTAATGGGAAGACCCGCGCCGATCGCCGCCACCATGGCCTGTTCCACGAGGTGGACTTCGCTGGCTTTGGCGCGATAAGCCGAATCCATGACCGCGCGCTTTTCCACCTGCGTGATCTCGCTGGGAACGCCGATTACGATCCGCGGGTGCACCAGCATCTTGCGATTGTGCGCCTTTTGGATAAAGTAATTCAGCATCTTCTCTGTGACTTTGAAATCGGCGATAACGCCGTCTTTCATGGGCTTGATGGCGACGATGTTGCCCGGCGTGCGCCCGAGCATCTCTTTCGCCTCTTTGCCCACCGCTTCCACTTCGCCCGTGGTCTTGTTGAGCGCGACAATGGAGGGTTCGTTGACCACGATGCCTTTTCCCTTGGCGTAGACGAGCGTGTTCGCCGTGCCGAGATCGATGGCGAGGTCCGACGAAAACAGACTGAACAGCGATCGCAGATTCATCTAAGTGATTTGAAATGCAAGGGTAAGAGCTTGCAGAAGGTTAAACGTTCATCGTAGCATAGCGGGCCGCGCGCAAAGACGCAGGCCGGCGCCGGCGATGCGTTCAATGGCGCAGAAAAGGGGCGATTTACGGCCCAATGAGCGCGCAGTCGGTGGCGCCCCGATTGCGAGATAGTGGATGGAAAGCGAAGAAGGAGTCCCACAAAATGCCCAGGTTCGAACGCATCCTGTTCCCGGTCGATTTCTCCGAGCGCTCGCGCGCGGCGGCGCCGTTCGTCCTCTCCATGGCGCAGCGCTACAAGGCAAAGGTTGTGGCGCTGCATGTCCTGCAACCGCCTCCGCCGCTCTACGGCGGCATGAATATCGTCTATGACGAGGTCTACGATTTCGAGGGTATCCAGGCCGATTTGCGCGTCGAGCTGGAGAAGTTTGCCGGGGCGGAATTGCCCAGGGTCGATGTGACCTGCCTGGTCGAGACCGGCGATCCGGCGGCGGTGATCGCGGAATACGCCGAGAACGAGGGGATGAATCTGATCGCCATGCCGACGCACGGCTATGGCACGTTTCGGCGGGCGCTGCTGGGATCGGTGACGGCTAAGGTGCTGCACGACTCGAAGGTCCCGGTCTGGACCGCGGCGCATGCGCCGGAGCCCTCGCATCGCGCGCATCCGCAGCCGCGGCAGATTCTCTGCGCCATCGGATTGAAGCCGGAAAGCAGTCACACGCTGGAATTCGCCATCAACCTGGCGGCCGACTGCGGCGCGACCGTCGAGGCGATTCACGTGGCGCCGGAAGGCGAAGTGGCGCCGGCTTCCCAGGAAGGGCGACTGCACGAACTGCTGGTGGAAGCGGCGCGCAGCCGGGTGGCGAAGATCCAGGAAACGGCCGGCGGACCGGACGTCGAGACGGTGGTCAACGGTGGCAGCGTGGCGCACATGGTCCGCACGGTAGCGCTCGAAAAACGCAGCGACCTGGTGGTGGTTGGCCGCGGCTGCGAGAAGGGCGCGATCATGGGACGCCTGCGTTCGAACACCTACGCGATCGTGCGCGAATCCCCCTGCCCGGTGTTGAGCGTTTAAACTTAAAGCGCTTGGTTCGTGTGATCCTCTGCGGCTTAGTCGTCGTCGCCGGGAGTGCGGCGCAGAGTCCGGCGGCTCGGCCGCAGCCGCGGTTCGAGATTGCTGCAATTCATCCTGCCGATCCCAAAAATTTTGGCAGCCTCGCCGGCTGCCTGACGACTCCGGGCCTTATGAGATGCGCCAATGTCACATTGAAGCGCTGCATTGTCGGCGCTTACCGAATTTTGCCGGATCGCATTTCAGGTGGTCCCGATTGGGTAGACATCGATCGTTTTGAAATCACTGCGCGTTCCAATGGGCCTGCCGACGACAAAAGTTTGATGGCGATGCTGCAAACGCTGCTCGCGGATCGATTCAAGCTCGCGTTGCACACCGAGCTGCGGAGGGGCGAAGCAATGGTTTTGGAAACCGCCCGGAATGGCCCGAAGCTTCAGCCCGCGCGTGCTGTGCGGGATTCATGGAAGAACATGCACGATCACATTGAGGCCGAGAGCATCACGATGGGCGGGTTCGCTGAGATTCTGTCTCGTAACCTGGGCCTGCCGGTTTTGGATCGCACCGGCCTCACCGGCGCATTCAAATTCGTCCTGCGTTGGAACCCGGACAAAGCTGATGCGCTCGAACGCGATGAAGCTCTGGCGACGCTGAGGACGGACCTGTCCGCCGCGATCGCACGGCAACTTGGATTGACGCTGACGCTTCGAAAAATGCCGATCGAGATGTTGATAATCGATCATGCGGAGAAGCCTTCAATGAACTGATCCGGTGACGGTATTGAGCGTTCAATCGAAGCCGCTTGCTCACGCGCGCGGCTCAGAATTAATCTTCCGAGCCGCGACCGCGAGGGAGCGGTTTCAGGCGGCGTAGCCAAAGGTCACGTGCAGCCGCAGCCACCGGTCCAGTTCCTCGAACCGCATCCGGCCACTTTCATAAAGACCAATGAGGAACGCGTAAGCCTCCAGGTCGTCGAACTCCAGCCTGTAGCCGTTGACCCGCAGGAACGCGGCGGTGACAGTTATCGCCACGCGCTTGTTACCGTCAATGAAAGGATGGTTCTGCGAGAGGCTCTCCCAGAGCGCCGCGGCTTCCTGAATGAGATCGCCGTAGTAACCGGTTTGCGGCCGCGCCAGCGCGGCTTCGAGGGCGCCACGATCGCGAATGCCGAGCGATCCGCCAAATCGGGCAATCAGGCGGGCATGAACGGCGATCACGTCAGCGATCGCCGGATAAGAGGTCACTGGGCGAGGCGCTGCAGTATTTCGGGGTGCTCGTGGATGAACTCATCGGCGGCCGACAAAAACGACGATGACGGCGACGCCCCCCCTCGGTGAAGGAATTCGATGAACTCGCGCACCGACTCCTGCTCTTCCGGAGTCAATGATTGAATCGCGTCGATCAGGCTGCCCGTTGCCATGATTCCTTCTTCCCATAGTGTATCGCGCGGACTCGAAACATCCATCGGTTACATTGGATTGGTGTTCATGATCCTCGATGGGAATCGCGTACACGATCAGATCAAGGCAGCCATGCCGGAATCGACGGGTGCAGGTATTCGCCGCCGAAAGAGCGACAGAAACAACGGGTCCATGCGGCCCGTCACTCAGCCAGCTTTTTGAAAGCTCTGGCATATCGCTTGTGAGCGGTTTGCTGGGCGGCTTCGAATTTTTTGCGCCTGTCCGAAGGCTTCGCCGGCGCGACGATCAGCCGCTTGCCGTCGGTCGAGATGTCCAGCGCGGTGCCGGCGTCAATCCTGAGAAGATCGAGGATAGGCCGGTCGATAACCAGCGCCAGGCTGTTTCCGTGCTTCGTGAGCGTCTTGACCATATTTTTCTCTCCGTATATCCAATGTATCACCATCCAGCCTTCGAATATCCATCGGTTACATTGGATTGGTGTCCATGATCCTCGATGGGAATCGCATACGCGATCAGATCAAGGCCGAATGCCGGCCCCGAGTTGAACAAGTCATTGCCCGCGCGGGTCGCCCGCCGGGTCTTGCCGTCGTGCTGGTGGGAAACAACCCGGCGTCGGAGGTTTACGTCCGCAGCAAAACCAAAACCGCGGCCGAGCTCGGCATGCGCGGCGAAACCCTCACGCCTCCCGCGTCCATCTCGACCGAAGAGCTTCTGGAAATCGTCGAATGCCTCAACGCGCGGCCCGAAATCGACGGCATTCTGGTACAGCTCCCGCTGCCTCCGCAGATCGATTCGCAGCGTATTCTGCTGGCGATCGCGCCCGAAAAAGACGTCGACGGCTTCCATCCTTATAACGTGGGGCTGCTCGCCATCGGGCGCGAAGGCCCGAGACCCTGCACGCCCGCGGGCGTCATCCAGCTGCTCAAACGCTACGACCTGCCGATCGCGGGCAAGAACGCCGTCGTGGTCGGGCGCAGCGACATCGTGGGCAAGCCCATGGCGCTGCTGCTGCTGCAGGAGAACGCCACCGTCACCATCTGCCACTCAAAAACGCGCGATCTGCCGGGCGTGTGCCGCGCCGCCGATATCCTGGTCGCGGCCATCGGACGCCCCGCCATGGTCACCGCGGATTTCATCAAGCCTGGCGCGGTGGTGATCGACGTCGGCATCAACAAGATCGAGAAGCGCGCCGATGCCGAGCGCATCTTCGAACCCGAGCGCCTGGCGGATTTCGACCGGCGCGGCAGTCTCCTGGTCGGCGACGTGCGTCCGGGCGACATGGCGCGGCTGGCGTCGGCGTACACGCCGGTGCCCGGCGGCGTGGGTCCATTGACCATCGCCATGCTGATGCGCAACACCATCGAATCGGCGGAACGGCGCACCGCGTCGTAACAATGCTGCTTGTCGGATTGACCGGCGGCATGGCTTGCGGGAAAAGCTTTGTCGCCGACGCTCTGCGCGAACACGGCTGCCGCGTCATCGAAGCCGACGATGTCGGACGCGAAGTGATGCAGCCGAACGGCGAGGCCTACGCGCAGGTGGTGGAAGCCTTCGGCGGCGGCATTCTGGACGAGAACGGACTGATCGATCGCCCGAAACTGGCGGCCATGGTGTTTGGCGATCCTTCGCGACTCGATCGCCTCAACGCCATCGTGCATCCCGCCGTGCGCCGGCGCGCGCTGCGCGAATTCGACGAAATTCGCGCGCGCTATCCCCAAGCCGTGGTCGTCTATGTCGCGGCCATTCTCATAGAAGCGGGCGCATGGCGGGAAATGGATAAGATAATCGTAGTGACCTGCGATCGGGAACAACAGATCGCGCGGGCCATGCACAGGCCGGGGGCGATCGAAACCAGCGTCCTTGCGCGCCTGGAGAGCCAGATGCCGGTGGAGCAAAAGCGCACCTTCGCGGATTATGTAATCGACACCAGCGGTACGAAGGAAGACACGCTGCGTCAAACGGCATTGGTATATGAAGAATTGAGGAGGCTGGCGCGGTGAGTCTGAGAGCGCTTTTGTGGACGTTGATTCTGGTGGCGGGCTTCTGGTATGTGACCTCGCACGGCGGCCGGACCGTCCAACAGCTGCTGCGGCCGATTTCTACGAGCGAACGGCTTTGGTCGGAGCCGGTCACGGCCTACGGCTCCGGCTATACGGCGGACGAGCAGAACAATATCGATATCTACAAAAACAACCGCCTCGCGACCGTCAACATCACCAGCATCGTTTATCAGCGCGATTTCTTCTTTCAGGTCTTCCCGCAGAAAGGCATCGGCTCGGGTTTCATTGTCAATCCCGACGGCGAGATCGTCACCAACAATCACGTGGTTTCGGGATCGCAGAACATCACCGTGACCCTGTGGGATAAGAGGCATTATCGGGCGACCGTGTTGGGAATCGACCGGCGAAACGATCTCGCGCTCCTGAAAATCAGCGCCGGCGGCAAGCTGCCGATCGTGCACCTCGGCAACTCCGACAACCTGGTGGTGGGGCAGAAAGTGCTGGCCATCGGCAATCCCTTCGGACTCGAAGGAACTCTGACCACCGGCATCGTCAGCTCGCTCGGCCGCAGTCTCGAAGGCGACAATGGCAACGAACTGGAAGGCCTGATCCAGACCGATGCGGCGATCAATCCCGGCAACAGCGGCGGACCGCTGCTCAATTCGCAGGGTGAGGTGATCGGCATCAACACGGCGATTTACGGATCGCAAACCGCAAGCGGCGAATCGGGCAGCATCGGCATCGGCTTCGCCATGCCCATCAACCGGGCCAAGGAAAAACTCGACGAATACGCCACCACCGGACGTATCTCGCATCCGGTTCTGGGCATCACGCAAACGCTGCTGGTGCAGGACGACCTGGCCGAAGAACTCGGCATGCCGCGTTCGGGCGGGCTGCTGATCGAGGGCATCGACGACGGTTCGCCCGCCGAAGCCGCGGGTCTGCGGGGGCCGAACCGGACCGTGATCGTCGGCGGCATCTACCGGTTGAACATCGGCGGCGATCTGATTATCGCGATCGACGGGAGACCGGTCGAAGGACAGGACGCCCTGCGCCGCGCCATGAACCAGAAGCGGCCGGGCGAAAACATCGTCCTCACGATTTTCCGCGGCAACCGCACGATGAAGGTGACGGTGACGCTGGGTTCGGCCCCGGAAGCCCTGTAATCCACACTCTTACCGAGCCGCTCCCTCTTTATAATGGTCGCGGTTGAGCACCATTGCGGCTCGGCTCGGCCGCGGATCGGGCTAATGGCTCAATTCGGGAGCAATTCCGTAAATGTGATATTATCGACAATTCTGCTTTGTGGTGCAGATTGCCCCAAGGTAGATTGAAATCTGGTGTGCAGGCTATGGTAGAAGAATCAGCGAAAGCAACCATCCTGGTGGTCGATGACGAGGCCGACGTTCTGCGTCTGGTGGAATCGATCCTTTCCGAAGCCGGTTACAACGTGGTGGCGGCTCGCAGCGCCGAAATCGCCATCAAGGCGTTCGAGAAGATGGAGCAGCCTCCCGATCTTCTGCTGACCGACGTGGTGATGCCCGGTATGAGTGGACCGATGCTGGTGGATCAGATCCTGACCAAACAGCCCGACCTCAAGGTGCTGTTCATGTCCGGATACGACGACCGGCAGGTGGTGCAGCGCTATGTCGTGGAGAGAGGTTTCCGGCTGCTGCCCAAGCCGTTTTCCATCAAATCGCTGCGCTTGGCGATTCAGGCGGAATTTGAGGCCGTTGCTGCTGCGGCGGCGGAGCCGCTCGGCTGAAACACGAGCCGGTCGAAGCGCGCGAGTGGTTTGTTTCGGGGCGCGTGCAGGGGGTCGGGTTCCGCTGGTTCGTGCGGCATCACGCAGAGCGCCTCGGTCTTCGCGGTTGGGTACGCAACGAGGACGATGGACGTGTGCAGGTCTACGCCGTCGGTACGCTTGATCGGCTCAATGAACTCGCCGGGTTGCTGCATCAGGGGCCACGCACCGCCGACGTGCGCGGGGTTGAAGAACGCGAAGCCGCCGTGCAACAATTGAGTTCCTTCAATTAGGGGTCGCCGGCTTCATTGAATTCACTAAAACAACTCATCCGCGAGGTTCCCGATTTTCCCAAGCCGGGAATTCTCTTTTACGACATCACTACGCTGCTGAAAGACCGGCACGGTCTGCGGCGCACCATCGACGGGCTCAAGGGTCATTACAGCGGCAAGGGCGTCGATCTGGTGCTCGGGATCGAAGCGCGCGGATTCATCTTCGCGCCCGCGCTGGCCTATGCGCTCGACGTCGGTTTCATCCCGGTGCGCAAGCCGAAGAAGCTGCCGGCCGAGCGCACATGGGTTACTTACGAGCTCGAATACGGCACGGACACGCTGGAGATCCACACGGACGCGGTGGTCAAGGGATGCCGCGTGCTGATCGTCGACGATCTGCTGGCGACCGGCGGCACGGCGAAAGCGGCTACGCAGCTGGTGGAGGAGTTGGGTGGGGTGGTCGCGGGAATCGGCTTCGTCATCGAGCTGACATTCCTCGGCGGCAGGGAAAAGCTGAACGGCTACGACGTCTTCTCGCTGCTTCAATACGACAAATGACGGACCTCGCGGTTCGGGTGCCGGCATACGCCAAGCTGAACCTCGGCCTGCGCGTGCTTTACCGCCGGCCGGACGGCTACCATGAGCTTCGAACGGCGTTCCAAACGATCTCTCTGGCGGATCGCATCGACATTTCCTTCGCGCCGGCAGGCGCCACCGAGATCATCGTGGAGGGAACGCCCGAGATCGCGGACAATCTGGTGGAGCGTGCGTGCCAGCTCGTTCTGGACGCGCTGAAGACTCGCGCGAATGTGCATTTCCGCCTGAAAAAAAATATTCCGATGGGAGCGGGGCTGGGCGGTGGATCGTCCGACGCCGCGGCCGTGCTTCTGGCGCTGCCGGTTCTTGCGCGGAAGCCGCTGGCGATCAACCGGCTGGCGGCGCTTGCGGCCCAATTGGGCAGCGATGTTCCCTTTTTTCTCTACGGCGGAAGCGCGCTGGGACTGGGCCGCGGCGAAGAGCTTTATCCGCTGCCCGACCGCCCGTCCGCGCGCGGGCTTCTGGTGGTTCCCGGCATCCATTCCTCGACCGCCGAAGCGTACCGCGATCTGTCTCCGACATTGACATCAATTCGGTTACAAAATAAACTGGTTATTTTCCAGCAGGAAGTCTGGCGGGGGGGCGCGGAACGTGTCTTCGCGATGGATGAAAACGACTTCGAAGAAGTTGTATTTCCCAGGCATCCCGAGCTAAAGCGAATCAAACAGCGTCTTGTCCGTTTTGGCGCAAAACCTGCGGCGATGACAGGGAGCGGTTCCGCGATCTTCGGAATTTTCGCGGATGCAGGCCGACTGGATCGCGCTCGAAAGTCGTTTCCGGAAAGCACCGTGTTCCCGATTTCGTTCCTGAGCCGCGCGCAATACCGCTCCGCGTGGAGACGCGCGCTCCACCTCCATGCCGTAGGTACCCTATGGCCTCCCCGAAGCCAGTCCGCGCGATGAACCCCGACCGTATCAAGATCTTCACCGGCACCGCGAACCCCTCGCTGGCCGAGGAGATCTGCCAGCAGCTCGGACTGGAGCTGGGCTTGATGAAGCTGCGGCGCTTCTCCGACGGCGAAATCAACCTGCAGATCTTCGAAAACGTGCGCGGGGCGGATTGCTTCGTGGTGCAGCCGACCTGCGCGCCCGGCGATTCGCACCTGATGGAGCTGCTGGAGATCATCTATACGCTGCGGCTCTCTTCGGCGGAGAGAATTACGGCGGTGCTACCCTATTATGGCTACGGTCGGCAGGACCGGAAAGACAAGCCGCGAGTGCCGATTTCGGCCAAGCTGGTGGCTTCGTTGATCGAGACGGCCGGCGCGGACCGCGTGATGACTCTGGATCTGCATGCGGCGCAGATTCAGGGATTTTTCGACAAGCCGGTGGATCACTTGTTTTTCCGGCCGGTGGCCATCGATTATTTCAAGCCGCGGCACGTTTCCGATCTGACGGTGGTTTCACCCGACGCCGGGGGTGTGGAGCGGGCCCGGTCGATCGCCAAGCGCCTGAACGATGCACCGCTGGCGATTATCGATAAACGCCGGGAGCAGGCGAATGTCGCCGAGGTGATGAACGTGATCGGCGATGTGCAGGGTCAGAACTGCCTGATCGTCGATGACATCATCGACACGGCGGGCACTTTGGTGAAGGGTACGGAGGCGTTGCTGGAGCACGGCGCGGCGAGTGTGACGGCCTGCGCAACGCATGCGGTGCTTTCGGGTCCGGCGGTCGAGCGGATCCGGGAGTCGGGGATTAAGGAAGTGGTGGTGTCGAATTCGATTCCGCTTTCGAAGGAAGCGAAGGCCTGCGGGAAGATTCGGGCTTTGTCGGTGGCGCCGTTGCTGGCGCGGGCAGTGCAGTCGATTCATGAAGAGACATCGATCAGCGCGTTGTTTTTGTAGCGGTTTTTGTGGGGCAGGATGGTATCCTGCGCGCCGATTGGCAATCGGCGCAAGAATGGCCGGGTTACCAACCCGGCGCAGGTTGACAACCTGCCCCACGCGGTTTTGGGTGTGTTTGGAAAGCTAAGGCGCAACCCAC
>JASHSD010000760.1 GCA_030036985.1 Bryobacteraceae bacterium | reverse complement strand
TTTTTTCCATGCGGGATTGGCCTCGATGCGAGCGCGGAAATCGTCTTGCTGTCTCTGCCGGGCGGCGATCAGGTCTTTTCGCTGTAAACCCTCAATTTGCCCTTTGAAGACTTTGATCGAATTTTGCAGTCCGAATATCTGGTTAAGAGCCTGTCGGGCCTGTTCCGGTCCCTGCTCGGAATACTTTTGCAGCACCGCCACGCGTCGATCGAGCATTTTCAGGCGCAGCGGCAAATAGCTGTCGCGATCGAATTCAACTTCCGCCATGGTTTCGAGCCGCGACGTGGATCCGGGATTTCCGGAAACGAAGACCAGATCCCCATCGTTCGCTCCTTTGGGATTCCACTTCAGATAATCCGTGCTGTCGATCGGTTTGCCATTCTCGTAAACGCGGAACAGCGCCATATCGAGGTCGTAGCGCGGATAGGTAAAATTATCCGGATCGCCGCCGAAGTAGGCGATTTGCTGCTCGGGCGCAAAGACCAGCCGCACATCCGTGTACCGTTTGTACCGGTAGAGCCAATATTCCCCGCCCTGATAGAGCGTCACCACCTGGGATTGAAGCCCCGTCTTCTGCTGGCTCTCGCGCTCGATCTGCGCGACGATGGCGCGCCGCGCGGCGAACTCCTGATCCGGCGTTTTCGCATTCTTCAGCGCCGCCTGCACTCGCGCGGTCATGTTCTCCATCGACATGAGAACGTTGATTTCCAGATCCGGCGACTTCATCTCCTGCGCGGGCGTGGCGGCGGAGAATCCGGTCTCGAGGTAATTGTGTTCGGCCGTGGAGTTCTTCTGCAACTGCATTCTTGCCACATGATGGTTGGTCAACAGCAGCCCGTGCGGACTCACGAACGACCCCGAGCCGCCATCGTTCAGACGCACGCTCGAAAGCCGGATGTGATCCAGCCATGCTTTGGTTGGTGTGAAATTATACTTGTCTCTGAGTTGTTTGAGCGGCGGATTGTCGAATGTCCACATGCCTTCCTCGGCTGCCGCCGATAATACAAAGACCGCGGCAATCGCGGACAATAAAACGAGAGGACCGGATTTCAGCATTTCTTGTATGATGCCGCAATCCGGCGCCCGTTTTCAGCCCGAACGAAACGAAATCGGAAACGTATACGCCCTTATGCACGCTATGAAAGGAATCATTCTTACGCTCGCGCCGGTCGGATTGCTTCTCGCCCAGACTGCCGCCGGACCCCGATTCGAAGTGGCCTCCATCCGTCCGTCGTCAACCCAGCCCCAGGGGCAGGTCAGCGTTGGCCTGCACCTCGACGGCGCACAGGTGCGAATCGGATCGTTCGCACTTAAAGAGTACATCGGCCTTGCTTACCGCACGCAGATTTCGCGGATCTTCGGGCCCGATTGGATCGGTTCGGAGCGCTTTGATATCGCGGCAACCATTCCCGCGGGTAACAAAGAGTCGCAGATTCCAGAAATGTTTCAGGCGCTGTTGGCGGATCGCTTTCAGTTGAAGTTTCACCGCGAGCAGAGGGAGTTTCCCGTGTATGCGCTGGTATTGGCCAAGGGTCCGCTGAAGCTCAAGGAGATCCCGCCCGATCCCGATGCCGGCAAAACACCCCAGCCTGTCAACGTCGCCGGAGGCGGCTCGGTTCAAGGCGTCAGCGTGAATCTGGGCGGCGGCTCGTCCTGGTCTTTCGTGCCCAATAAATTCGAGGCGAAGAAGCTCAGCATGGCGCAGTTCTCAAGCAACCTCGAACGCTTCGCCGACCGGCCGATCGTCGACATGACCGGCCTCAAAGGCCAGTACGATTTCACCTTCGACATCAACCCGGAAGATTACATGCCGATGCTGATCCGCTCAGCCATTTCGGGCGGCATCACCGTGCCCCCGAAGGCTCTCCGTCTGGCGGAAAGCACTACGTCGGCTCCGCTGTCGGACGCGCTGCAGCAGGTGGGACTCAAGCTGGAGCCGCGCAAAGCGCCGCTCGATGTGATCGTGGTCGATAGCGCGAATAAAATGCCGACGGAGAACTGAAATGGCCCGAGCGATCTGGGAAGGAACGATCCTCGCCGAGAGCGACGATTGCGTCATCGTCGAGGGCAATCGCTATTTTCCGCCCGAATCGGTGCGGATGGAATTCCTGCAGCCAGTCGATAAGACCACGGTCTGCGCGTGGAAGGGCATCGCCAATTATTACGATGTGGTGGTCGATGGGAAGCGCAATCCGGGCGCGGCGTGGTATTACTCGGCGCCGCTGCCCCCGGCCAGGAATATCCAGGGGCGCGTTGCGTTCTGGAAGGGCGTTCGGGTAGAGTAGTTTCCGGCTTGGTCACAGCCGCCAAAAATAAATTTACGGCTGCCCGATCAACAGGTTAAGAGCCGATCCGGTTCTCTCTCGTCATCGCTGTTCCGAGGGTTGCTGTACTCTCCAGTCGAGAACCAGGTCGGAACCCATGACCCGATCCGGTCGCTAAGCCGTACAGTCCTCGAGGCTCTGGTCGCGGTGAATGCTTCAAACATGGGCGGCAGGCGCTCCCCGTAATCGGCGCTCCCGGATTCGGTCCGGGTAACCAACTGATTTGGGGCGCCCCGAAAATTTCTTCGGTTGCAGGGCAGGATGGCAATCCAATGCCACGTAGTTTTTTGTGGGGTCAGGCCTTCGGGCCTGCGGCGGGGCTTCCGCCCCGCCCTGGGACCGATCAAAACCACTATCTGACCCTCGGATTTGTGTGACTCCAGGCCGCCCGGAAGGGCGGCTGCAGCGCCGAAGCGCCGGCCCCACAATAAGGCTGGAAAACCCGATCCGGAAATGTACGTGGCATTGGATTGCCAATCCGCCCCAGGCTATCAACCCGCCCTTACACTGCCCTGGACATATGTGAGTGAAGCCTCATATTACAATACGTGAGTATGCCCTCACGTATTCCCGAGGCGCCGCGCCGCATTCCGCAACAGCAGCGCGGAGAACGCCGGGTCGCCCAACTGCTGCGCGCGGCCGGCGCCGAAATCGCCGCCGTAGGATACGAGGCCGCCACCATGAGCGCCATCGCCGGGCGCGCCCGCGCTCCCATCGGCTCTCTCTACCAGTTTTTCCCCAATAAACTCGCAATCACGCACGCGTTACGAATCGAATACGGCAAGGACTACGAGGCCCTGCTGACGGCGCTCCAGCTCGAAGCGGGAAATCTGAGTCTCGACCGCCTGGTCGCGCGTCTGATTTCTGTGAGCGTTCACTTCGTCGAAAGCCGGCCCGCGTTCCTGCCGCTTCTGGACGCTCCTTCGAGCACGCGCAGTCCGCTCTCGCTGCGTCAGAAGCTGCGCGGACGACTGGCGCAATGTTTCGACGCGGTGCATCCGGGTCTTCCCCGAGCCAAGGCGCTCCGCTTCGCAGCCGTGACGCTGCAGATGGTGAAAGGATTGAATCAATTGTACGGAGAAGTTTCGCCGCCTGAGCGGCGCCACCTGGTTTGCGAATACAAAATCGCGTTATCGAGCTATCTCAACGCGCGCATGGGCAACGGGAACGCACGACCATGACGCCGCGCCTGTTTGCCGCCGCGGCGTTGTCCGCGGCCGCGTTGCTTTCGCTTGAAGGCTGCGCCGGAAAACCGGTAAACGCCAACGTCGCGCCGCCGCCGCCGGAAGTGCTGGTCACACCGGTAATTCAGAAGGACGTTCCCATTTACGGCGACTGGGTCGCCACGCTCGACGGCTACGTCAACGCCAACATTCAGCCGCAGGTAAGCGGCTATCTCATCAAACAGAATTACCGCGAAGGCTCGCTCGTGCACAAAGGCGACGTGCTCTTCGAAATCGATCCGCGTCCGTTTCAGGCCGCGCTCGATCAGGCGAAGGCCCAGGTTGCCCAGGCCCGCGGCCAGCTCGCGCAGGCCCAGGCGCAGTTCGAACTCGCCACCATCAACGTGAATCGCGATACGCCGCTTGCCGCCGCGCGCGCCATCGCGCAGAGTCAGCTCGATAACGACGTCCAAACCCGCGCGCAGAACCAGGCCCAGATCAAAACGGCCCAGGCCAACATTCAGACTTACGAAGCCGCCGTCGAGCAGGCGCAGCTCAACCTCGGATTCACGCACGTGCTGTCGCTGATCGACGGCATTGCCGGCATCGCCACCACGCAGATCGGCAACCTCGTCGGTCCAGCCACGGTGCTGACCTCGGTTTCGCAGGTCGACCCCATCAAGGCTTACTTTCCGATCAGCGAGCAGGAATACCTGGCGCTCGCCGGACGGATCG
>JASHSD010000759.1 GCA_030036985.1 Bryobacteraceae bacterium | reverse complement strand
GTGCAGGCGTATCTCGCGTGGGGAGTCCTCGAAGCATGGCTGATCTACCCGTCGACCAGAACCATGTGCATCCACGTTGAAAATGGATCGCAGACGTTGAGCGAAGGCGCGTTCCTCACATCGGCATCAATTCCCGGCTGGCGCATTCAGATCGCCGAATTGTTCGACGATCTGTAAACCGCCTGATAGAATCGGTATCGAATTGCCCCAAAATCACAACTGCGCGTCGATGAAGTAACCCCACTGTGACTCAATATCTGCCCCTTCTGCTGGCCCTATTCATCGGCAGCGGTTGTTCCGCTCTTATCTATGAAGTTGTCTGGCTGCAGCTGCTGCAGCTGGTGATCGGTTCCTCGGCCGTGTCGCTTGCCGTGCTGCTCGGAACCTTCATGGGAGGGATGTGCCTCGGCAGCATCGCGCTGCCCCGCCTCATCCCGGCCCGCCGGCATCCGCTGAAAGTGTATGCGCTGCTCGAGTTCGCCACGGGCATATTCGGATTCCTGGTGCTGTTCGGCATGCCCCTGGTGCGGAACCTCTACACCGCCAGCATCGGCCACGGCATGCCGGGAATCCTGCTCCGCAGCGTCGCCTGCGCGATCTGCCTTCTGCCGCCCACGGTAATGATGGGCGCCACTCTTCCCGCGATCTCGCGCTGGATCGAAGCGACGCCGCACGCCGCTTCCTGGTGGGGATTCTTCTACGGCGGCAACATCGCCGGCGGCGTTTTCGGATGCCTGCTCGCGGGCTTCTATCTGCTCCGCATTCACGATATGGCGACCGCGACCTACGTCGCCGCCGCCATCAACTTCGTGGTGGCGATAGTCGGTTTTTCATTGGCCGGCGGGGTGACCTATACGCCGAGGTCGACCGCGCCGGACAAAGCCAATCGCGCGCCCCGCGCGTGGCCCGTATATCTCGCGATCGCACTCTCCGGCCTCTGCGCGCTGGGCGCGGAAGTCATCTGGACGCGCGATCTCTCGCTGATGCTCGGCCCGACGGTTTATACGTTTTCAATCATCCTCGGCGTGTTCCTCACGGGACTCGGGCTGGGCAGCAGCGGCGGCTCGGCGCTCGCCCGAAATCACCACAATCCGCGAATGCTGCTTGCGATCTGCCAACTCCTGCAGGTGCTCGCGCTCGCCTTCGCCGCGTTCATGATCGCCGATTTCCTACCTTACTGGCGGGGCAATGTCGATTCCGACGCGAGCGTCTGGCATGGTTTTCTGAGCGATATCGCGCGCTGCGCCATTGCTATTCTGCCCTCGACCCTGCTTTGGGGCGCGAGTTTCCCGCTGGCCCTTGCCGGCGTCGCGCCTTCCGACGATGCGCGCGACACCGATCCCGGCCGTCTGGTCGGCGAGGTGTACGGCGCGAACACGGTCGGCGCGATTGTCGGCTCTCTCGCTTTCAGCCTGATCTTCATCCGCTATGCCGGGACGCAGCATTCCGAGCAGATTCTTGTTTGCCTCTCGATTCTCGCCGCGGTCGTGTTGATGAAGCCCTCGGTCAAAACGGCTGGGGCGATAGCCGCCGCCGCTCTGGTGGTCTGGAGCGTTCCCGTGCTTCCGTGGAAGTTGATCGCCTTCGGACGCCGCCTCACCACTACGCCCGGAAACTGGACCCTCCTTTACGCCGCCGAGGGCATGAATTCCTCTGTCGCGTATACGAAATTCGAAGGCGTGACCACTTACTTTCATGTCAGCGGCAAGACGGAGGCTTCGGCCGAACCGCAGGATATGCGTCTGCAGCGGCTGCTCGGCCATCTGCCCGCGCTGCTGCACAAGGATCCCAAGTCGATCCTCGTGGTGGGATGCGGGGCCGGCGTCACGGCCGGAACCTTTGTGGTCCATCCCTCGGTCGAGCACATCACCATCTGCGAAATCGAGCCGCTGATTCCGCCCGCGTCGGCGCGCTATTTCAGCCACGAGAACCATAATGTGATGCACGATCGGCGCACCCGCATCGTTTACGACGATGCGCGCCACTACGTCCTGACCACTCCCGAGAAGTTCGACATCATCACTTCCGACCCGATCCACCCCTGGGTCAAAGGCATCGCGCCGCTCTATTCGACCGAATACTTCGAACTGGTGAAGAAGCATCTGAATCCAGGCGGCTTTGTCACCCAATGGGTTCCTTTGTATGAAAGCAATCTCGATACCGTACAAAGCGAGATCGCAACGTTTTTCCAGGCTTTCCCCAACGGAACCATCTGGGGGAATCTGAACACCGATGGGCAGGGTTATGACGTGGTTTTGGTGGGCCAGGCCGAGCCGCTCAAAATCGATATCGACGCGCTCGAACAACGTCTCAGCCGTCCGGACTACAAGCCTGTGGCGGATTCGCTTCGCGAAGTCGGCTATAACTCGGTGATCGATCTGCTCTCGACCTACGCCGTGCAGGCGTCAGACCTGCGTTTATGGCTTGAGCACGCGCAGATCAACCGCGACCGCAACCTGCGTCTGCAGTACCTCGCCGGAATGGGCCTCAATCTGTATCTCGCCCCTGAGATCTACGATCAGATCCTGCAGCACGCCACGTTTCCGACCAACATCTTCACGGGTTCGCCGGAGAGTCTCAGGGCGCTGCAGACAGCGGTTACCGCGCCGCGCTATTAGCAGCTACGCCATCACTTTGAGAAAAGCGGCTTTGAACTTATTATCTCCGCCTGCCTGAAGCAGTTCGAAGCGGAAGGCGCTAATGATCTCAACTCCCGTCTTACCGCCGCTTCACCCTGACCGCAAGATACCAGACAATCAGCGCATTCACTGCCGTCACGCCCAGTTTTAGCCAGGTGAAATGCCGGTAGATTTCGTAGACTTCGAGCGGAATAAAAAGGCCGGTACTGATCAGCGTCATATACTCGGCCCAATGCTTCCGGGCCAGCAGACCGCTGCCCTCAGTCAGGAAAATCCCTGAATAAATGAAAGTTCCCGCACTCAGCGCCCGCAGTTGTTTCGGGGTGACGTTAAAGATCCTGAGTATGATCCGGTGAATGAACCGGTTATCCGGATCGACGCGCAGCACTTCTATCCAATGCTGCACCACCGCCGCGACATCGCGATGCAGGAGCCTGACAAGTCCGAACCCTGCTATCAGCAAGGCCACGCCCTTCAACAGTTTGAAGAGCCCGATCAGTAAGAGCCAGAACTCGGACTTGGACCCGCCCCTTGCAGCCGGCATAACCGGCTTACTTGGCTTCGCAATCCTCCGGCATCCACTTGCTGCCGTTCGGTTCCATCTTGAAGTTACTGCTGGTGACGAAGGTCTGCGTCAGGTAAGTCGGATCGTCAACCTCGGTGGTGATGATCAGCCACGAATCCCCGTTGTCCTCATGGACTCTGGTGTAATACTCCGTCAGCACCGTTTTTTCGTCATACGGCACGCCGTTCTTGCGCAGATAGCCGGGCGCGAGGTGCGTGGTCACGACCTTCAGAGACCCGGCGCGCATGGGTCCGCGCAGGGCGCCGAAGCCCCGGCCTGCGGGAGGACCGTCCCAACTGGCCACGGAGTAGCCTTGGAGCGAGGGCTTCTCATTCTCGGGCGCCTCGCCGCCGAAGTGAAACAGGCGAGTCTGCTTGCCCGCGTCCGTTTCGACCTTCAGCGTTTTATCGTCGAGCCAGGTGACATGAATGCGGCCTGGAACGCGCATCAATCCGGCGGCGCCGTACGATTTGCACTGCTTGCCCGCGGCGATATCCTTATCGGGATCCCACTCATTGGCTACCTTGCGCCCCTCCCCATTCAAGGGAACGCTCTGGAAATCGCCCTTGGCCGGAGTAACCATGCGATAGCGCCAATCCTCGGTAACCACGGAGACCCAGTAGCCCGTGACGTCTTCCGGGGCCATTTGTTTCGGCGTTAAAGGAGCGGGCGGAGGACCGCCTCGGCCGCGGCCGCCACGCCCTTGTTGCGCAAATGTCTGGTTACCGGCCAATGCCAGCAGGAGCGCCGCCGCGGCGACGCATAGAGGCGTTCGGAGCCCCTGTTGCGGTCTGAAAATCATTCTGTTTAACTCTGAACCCTAAGCCTGACTGTAAACCTACTGGACGACGCCCTTCCAGCCGAAGCCGTCCGACGGACGCTGGATGCTGCGCATGCGGATGCGATGGTCTTCCGGATTGCGGCCCGGATTACCGGTGATGATCACGTGATCGCCCGGCTTCAGCGTATCGCGGGAAACGCCGTCGCGGCTCAACTGGCCGCCGCCGCCCCACTCGACGGCCCACGTCACCATCTCGCCCTTATCGTCCGGAGCCTCGACGTGGACAAACGAATGCGGGTTGCGGAACATGAACTGCACCAGCTTGCCGTCGATCGTGATCGTCTTGTCTTCGAAGTAAGTCGCGGCGAACGAGTGATGGGCGTATGCCGGAATTCCCGCCAAAAAAGCACCGGCAATCAATAGAGCAAAAGTCGCACGTTTCATTTAATCTCTCCTGAAATCTGCACCAGACCGAGGGCCCGCTGATCCGGCGAGCATATTATGCGTATCGCCGTCACACACTATCACGCGCCGTTGATTGAAGTCAAGGCCGTTTCCTTGCATGCGTTTGCGCCGCAGGTCTGTGATACGATCATAGCCGAAAACATGGCAACCGGATCCGCCCCGCCGCCTGCCGTCGATGGTCAAGCCATCGATCACATGGATTGCGCCGCGCAGATCGAGCGCATTCTGCAGAGCAGGATCTTCCGGACCTCCGAAGTGCTGCGCAACCTGCTCGCGTATCTCAGCGACAAATCCCTTGCCGGGGTTGCCGATGCTCTTAAGGAATATACGATCGGGCTGGATGCGCTGGGCAAGCCAGCCTCTTTCGATCCGCGGCAGGAATCGCTGGTGCGCATGCATACGGCGCGGCTGCGTCAGAAGCTGGCGGAATATTATCGAACCGAAGGCGCTGACGATCCGATCGTTGTCGATCTGCCGAAAGGCGGTTTCAAAGTCACTTTCGAACCGCGGCTGCAGGCCGCCGCTCTGCCCCCGGCGCCCGTGCCCGCGCCTCCGCTGCCTGAGATCCGACTGCGATCGAGCAGTTGGCGGCCGCGCGAAATCGTGCTGGCTGCCGCGTTGCTGGCCACACTTGCCTGCTCCGCCTGGTTTGTCACGCGGCTGTGGCGCGCCGATCGGGCAGACTCCGGTCAGGCTTCCGCGCTGAGCGAAACGTGGACGCCCGCGCTGCGCGAGCTCTGGGAGCCGTTGCTTTCATCGAGCCGGCGGTTGGTCGTCTGTGTCTCGACACCGCTGTTCGTTAAAGTGCCCGGGTTCGGCTTCGTGCGCGAAGCGTCGGTGAACGATTGGGACGATGTGCCGGCTTCGAAGAGGCTCTCTTCCGTAGAAGGCGCATTGGGCGTCGGGATGTCCGAACCCGACTACAGCTACACGGAAGTGGGCACGGCCACCGGAGCTTTCCTGCTCGGCCAGTTCCTCGCGCCGCGCAAGCAGGCGGTTTTGATCACCAGGGCGAATGTGCTGTCGTGGCCTGAGCTGGCCGAGGACAACGTGGTTTTTCTCGGGCCTACAACGGGCATCCATCAGGCGGACGACATTCCGATGCAGAGTCAGCTCGTTCTCGATACCGACGGGATCCGCAATCTGCATCCGCGGAAGGGAGAAGCGGCGTTCATTAAGGATCATCCGGCACAGGGTGGAGAAGAAGGCGGCGTCAGTTATGCGCTCATCAGCCGCGTCCCCGCCATGAACGGACCCGGCGCGATCCTGATGCTTTCCGGCAATCGCATCGCCAGCGTGATGGGCGGGGTGAAAGCCTTCACCACGCCTGGTCTGGCGCAGATGCTGGTTTCGCGGCTGAAGTCGGCGTCGGGAACCATGCCGAAGTATTTCCAGGTCGTGCTGCGCGTGAAGGCGATGGACGACGTGCCGGTCGATATTTCCTATTTCCTCCATCGGAACCTCGCGAACCCGTAGCAGCATAGGTCGCGGCTCGGCAGCTTATTGCTCTTAACTGAGGCGCGCGCGCAAGCGAGCCTCGATGCCTCGCCAACGGATAACCCGTTCCGGACCGCGACGAGGGAGCGGTCCTGCGTGGGCCGGATGCGCCACTGATTTCGACGGAGCGTTCGTGTCCATCACTATTTGACCCTCACGTCCCCCATCCCGGTACGTCCAAAAACAGTGGTACCGTAACCCATATGAAGACAATCCTGCTGACGATGATCTTGGCGGTCTCCGCGTTTTCGCAGACGCTGCCGCAAGGTGTGGAGAAAAAGGCAACCGTCGGCGGGATCACCGAGTACGACTATGCGAACGGCCTGCGCGTGCTGCTGTTCCCCGATCCTTCCAGCCCGAAGGTGACGGTCAATATGACCTACCTCGTCGGTTCGCGCTTCGAAGGCTATGGCGAAACCGGCATGGCGCATTTGCTCGAACACATGAATTTCATCCTGAGCAGGAACGGCAGGAGCATTAAGAAAGAACTCACCGATCACGGCGCCAGCTGGAACGGCACCACCGATTACGACCGCACGAACTACTTCGAGACCGTAACCGCGAGCGACGACAATCTCAAATGGGCTCTGGGCCTCGAAGCCGAGCGCATGGTGAACATGCGCATCGAAAAGCCGTTGCTCGATACCGAAATGACGGTCGTGCGCAACGAGTTCGAACGCGGCGAGAACAATCCCGGCAACATTCTTGAAGAGCGTGTGATCGCGACCGCGTACCTCTGGCACAACTACGGCAAGGCCGTGATCGGCAGCCTGGCCGATATCGAGAAGGTGCCCATCGACAAGCTCGCGGCTTTCTATAAAAAGTACTACCAGCCCGACAACGCGGTGCTGGTAATCGCGGGCCAGTTCGATCAGTCGAAGGCTCTGGCATATGTGGCGCAGACCTGCGGCTCTATCCCGCGGCCCACGCGCAAGCTCGATCAACCCTACACAGTGGAACCCGCGCAGGATGGCGAGCGTTTCGTCGAGCTGAGGCGCGTCGGCGAGAATCCGTCGCTCGCGATCCTTTGGCACGCGCCGGCGATATCCAATCCCGATTCGGCGGCGCTCGAAGTGTTGAGCGGCATCATGTCCGGCGGGGGCCGCGGCGGCGGAACGGGCCGCCTCTACAAGGCGCTCGTCGACAACAAGAAGGCGCTGAGCGTGCGCATGGGATACGAGGAACTGCACGACCCCGGTTTCGTGATGGTGCAGGCCGGCTTGAGCAAAGACCAGTCTCTCGACGACGCGCGGAAGGCGGTAATCGACACCATCGCCGGCCTGGTCACCGAGCCTCCCGCGAAGGACGAAGTCGAAAAAGAAAAGGACCGGATCCTGCACGGCATGCAACAGGAGATGGATAATTCGCAGCAGGCCGCCCTGGGCTTGTCCGAAATGATCGCCGACGGCGACTGGCGCCTCTTCTTCCTCAATTACGACCAGCTCAAAGCCGTGACGCCGGAAGACGTGGTGCGGGTGGCGAAGCTCTATTTCAAGGAATCCAACCGCACGGTGGGCGAATTCATCCCGACTCCAAATCCGGATCGCACCGTAGTGCCGCAGGGTTCCGATCTCGCCGAGGTCTTCAAAAATTACCAGAGCAGCATGAAAATCTCGCAAGGCGAAGCCTTCGATCCGTCGCCCGCGAACATCGAGAAGCATCTGGTGCGCTCCAAGCTGACCAATGGCCTGAAGCTGGCGATGCTGCCGAAGACCAATCGCGGCGGAACGGTTTCGGCAATGCTGGCTGTCGAATTCGGCGACGAAAAATCCCTGGCCGGAAAGAACGCCGTGGGCGGCATGACCGGCGGTCTGCTGATGCGCGGCACGAAGAGCCATACGCGGCAGCAGATCCAGGATGAGATGGTGAAGCTGAACGCGCGGATCAACGTTTCCGGCGGAGTCTCGGGAGCCGACATTACTGTGCAGACGACCGCGGAGAACCTGATTCCGGCGCTGCGCCTGGCGGCGGAGATCCTGCGCGAGCCATCCTTCCCGGAGAGTGAATTCGAACAGGCGAAAAAGCAGCGCATCGCGGGCATTGAGGGCCGCAGGACGGAGCCCAACGCGCTGGCTCCGTTGGCGCTCGAACGCGCTCTCAATCCGTATCCCAGAAACGATGTCCGTTACGTCGGCACGATCGACGAAGACATCGAAGACACGAACAAGGTCACGTTGGACGACGTGAAGAAATTCCACCAGCAGTTCTATGGCACGTCGCATGGCGAGATGGTCGTGGTCGGGCAATTCGATCAGGCGGCGGTGAGCAAGGCGGCGGAGGAATTGTTCGGCACATGGACCAGCCCCGCGCCTTACAAGAGAATCGTCACGGACTTCCGGAAGACCACGCCTGTGAACCTGAAGATCGAAACGCCGGATAAGGCAAACGCGACGTTCGAGGCCGCCATGAACGTCCCGATGAAGGATACCGATCCCGATTACCCGGCGATGGTGCTGGCCAACTATATCTTCGGCGGCTCGATCACCGGCCGGATTCCGGATCGCATCCGCAATCGCGAGGGCCTGAGTTACAGCGTCAGCACGCGCTTCTCCGCGCCCGCCGAAGGCGACGATGCGCAGTTCACCGCGGCGGCGATCAGCAATCCGAAGAACGCGCCGAAGGTGGAATCGAGTTTCCGCGACGAACTCGCGCGCACACTGGCGGGCGGATTCACGGCGGAAGAAGTTGCCACGGCGAAACGGGCGTTCCTGGACGAGCGGCGCGTCGGGCGCTCGCAGGACCAGCAGCTGCTGCGGTTGATCGCAACGCGCGAAGACTTGGGACGCACGCTCGATTGGGATGTGCAGATGGACGCGAAGATCGACTCCCTCACCGTGGATCAGGTGAACGCGGCTTTCCGCAAGCATCTGGATCCGGCGGCGATTTCGATCGTGAAGGCCGGCGATTTCAAGACCGCCGGAGTCTACCAATAATTAATGCTCATTCCGAGCCGCGACCGTGAGGGAGCGGACTCTTCGTCGCGCCCTTCGGTTCCCGGACATCGCTTCTGAGAAACACGCGCAAAACGGGTCGCGTCGGCGCCGCACGAATAACGAGTGCCTCCGCTGTATTGCGGCGCGGGACAGCGCCCTTTGCGCTCCCTGGCGGTCGCGGCTCGGCAAGGCGGATGACCCTCAGTCCGGTTCCAGAACGCAGATGTCGCGCAGATTTCGATACTTCTCGGCGAAATCCAGACCATAGCCGACGACGAACTCGTCCGGAATACTGAACCCCACATACGCCACATCGACGGGGCGCAGCCGGCGTTCCGGCTTGTCAAGAAGCGTCGCGATGCGCACCGATTTCGGTTTGCGCTGATTCAGCAGACCCGTCAGATAGTGCAGCGTCACGCCGCTGTCGATGATGTCTTCGACGATCAGCACGTCCGCACCTTGGAGCGAAATATCCAGGTCCTTGGTGATCTTCACTTCGCCGGAAGTGGTTCTGCCGCGTCCGTAGCTCGATATTCCCATGAAGTCGATGAACGTGTCCCGTTCGATGGCGCGCGACAGGTCGGCCAGAAAGTAACAGGCCCCCTTCAGAATGCAGATCAGATAGAGCGTGCCGGAGGGATAATCGGCGTCAATCTGCGCACCCATTTCGCGAATGCGCTGCTGGATCTGTTCTTCCGACAGCAGCGGTCGAAGGCCCATGAGGGACCATTGTACGAAGCGGCGCCGTTACGCGTCTCACGCATCGAGAACGTCGCGGAGCTTGCGGCCCAGCCCTTCGGCGGTGAACGGCTTCTGAATCAACTGGGTCTCTCCGGCCAGCACGCCGTGGCTGGCGATCATATCGTCGGTATATCCGGACATGAACAGAACCTTCAGGGAGGGGTCCGTTTCGCGCAGTTTGTGGGCTAGTTCGCCGCCGCTCATACGCGGCATGATCACGTCGGTTAGCAGAATGTCGATGGAATCCCGCTTGTCCCGCCAGATTTCGAGCGCGGCTTCTCCGGAATCCGCCACGAGCACGTTGTAGCCGAATTTCCTGAGGACCGTCTCGGCCAGCGAGCGCACGCTTGCCTCGTCTTCCACCAGAAGCACCGTTTCCAATCCGGCCGTGGCCGCCGTGGCGCCGCTCGTGCCGATTGAAGCCGATTCGGTTTCCTCGGTGGCCAGGGGGAAATAGATTCGGAATTTGCTGCCCTCGCCGGGTTCGCTCTCCACTTCGATCTCACCCCCGGCCTGCGAAACCACGCCGTACACAGTGGAGAGACCGAGGCCCGTTCCTTTGCCCTTGGCTTTCGAGGTGAAGAAAGGCTCGAACATCCGAGCCTTGACCGATTCATCCATGCCGATGCCGGTATCGGTCACCTCCAGCAGAACGCTCAACGGCTCGCGCCCCGGCCGTTCCAACGGCTCCGGCAGCACGCCGCATTTGATGTCGAACGTGCCGCCGAGCGGCATCGCGTCCCTCGCGTTCACCGCGAGATTCATCAGCACCTGCTCCATCTGATGCGCATCCGCGCGGATCAGGCACGGCTCCGATCCATAGTGAACGGTCAGATCGACATGCTCGCCGATCATGCGCCGCAGCAGCAGTTCGATATTGCTCAACAGCGCGGCCAGATCCAGCACTTTGGGCTGAACCGTCTGCCGGCGGCTGAAGGCCAGCAGCTGGCCGGTGAGTCCGGAAGCGCGCCGGGCCGAATTCAGGATCTCCTGAATGTAGCTGGTCAGGCGTGGAATCGAGGTGGTCCCAAGCCCTTCCAGCGCCAGTTGGCCGTAACCCGAGATCACGGTCAGCAGGTTATTGAAATCGTGCGCGACGCCGCC
>JASHSD010000758.1 GCA_030036985.1 Bryobacteraceae bacterium | reverse complement strand
CATGAGCTGGATGTAGAGCGGAATGCCCGCGGATTGATTGATCCGAAAGATCACTTTTGAATTGTACTATTCAGTTAATACACTACACACTCGCGCGCGCCGCGTCAAGAGCGACGGACATGCGACTTTTAGGACGTGTCGCAGAATAACCCGTTCAACCACTCCCTTACGGTCATGGCTCAGAAGTCCATTCCGAGCCGCGCGCGCAAGCAAGCGGTTTTTCGCAAGAGGATTGGTTATTTGGAGACGGGTCCTTAGCATCCATTGCCGGGTCTAATTCCACCGCCGTGGCGCGCGCACTCCTGCGCGCCGCGCCCCGACTCATCGGGGCGCATGCTTCTCCCCACCACAAGTGCCCGGAGGAGTCCGGGCACGGCAGACTGAGAGTCTGCGCCACGAGGGCTGGATATTAAAATCGAATCCTGCCCGACCTGATTCTCTTCGACATCGACGGCACGCTCGTGCGCCGCGCCGGCCTGCATCATCGCCAGGCCTTGGTAGACGCCGTGCGCGCGGTAACCGGCATTGAAACGACAACCGAAGGCATCCCGGTTCACGGCATGCTCGATCCCGATATCCTCGCCTGGATGATGCGCGTTGCGGGTCTCGACGAAAAGCAAATTGAAACCGCAATGCCGGCCATCGTCGAACAGGCGCAGGACATCTACGAACACAGCGTTCCGGACCTGCGCGACAAGACTTGTCCCGGCGTCGAGCCATTACTCGATCGGCTGCGGCAGCGTGGTTCCATCCTGGCGCTCGTGACCGGCAACCTGACCCGCATCGGCTGGCGCAAACTGGAACGCGCCGGACTGCGCCATTACTTCCGCTTCGGCGCCTTCGGCGAAATGGCGCCGACACGCGGCGGGTTAGCCAGGCTTGCCATCGAACAGGCGCTCGGGGCCGGCCTGATCGACGAAAAATCTCCCATTTCGCTGATCGGAGATGCTGTGCAGGATGTCGCCGCCGCGCGTGAAAATCGCATTCGCGCCATCGCGGTCCGCACCGGCATCACGCCGCCCGCGGAACTCGAAGCCAGCGCGCCCGATCTGCTGATCGAGGATTTGACGCATCTCTCCCCGGCCATCATCTAAAATAGAAGATTGTCTCCAGGTTCCCCTTCCCGGCCGACCAGTTGGCCCCTGCTTTACACAGCTCTGGCCCTGACCACGCTCGCGACGCTGTTGCTCGAGCTTTCCCTCACGCGAATTTTTTCCGTCGTCTTTTACTACCACTTCGCCTTCCTCGCGATTTCGATCGCGCTCTTCGGCCTCGGCGTGGGAGGCGTACTTTCCTATGTGGTCGCGGGCCTGCCCGCCCGGCTATTCAGGAGGCTCGGTCTGGTGAGTCTGCTGAACGCGATCCTCGTCCTGGCCGCTCTGCTGTTTCTGCTGACGCGCGGCGCCAATGTGGGCACACTCGATTTCGCGCTCATTTACTTCATGACCGCCCTGCCGTTTCTGGGCGCCGGTATCGTCGTGTCGCTCGTGATCTCTTCCGCCATCGAACGGGTCGATCGCCTCTATTTTTTCGATCTGCTCGGCGCGGCGGGAGGTTGCCTGGTTCTGGTCCTGCTGCTGAACACCTTTGGCGGACCCAACACTGTGATCGCGGTCGCGGTGCTGTTCGCATCGGCCGCGGCCGTTTGGTTCAGCCTCGCGGGATTGCGCTTCGGCCGCATTCTGAGCGTGTTTGCCGGATTGCTCCTGGTGCTCGTGGTATTCGCGAACACGCGCTACCACTTTCTCGAGGTCCGCTACGCCAAGGGCCAGAAGCTGCACGCCGAAGAATTCACCAAGTGGAACAGCATTTCACGCATCGGTATGGCCCGCGACGAACATGGCGGCCAGATGATCTACATCGACGCGGACGCTTCCACCGGCATTGCCGATTTCGATTTCAACCACCTCTCGGCGAGCGATCTGGAAAATCTGCTGCACCAAGGCCCTGCCATTCCGTACAATCTGCGGCCAGGCGCGAAGACTCTGGTGATCGGACCCGGCGGCGGCTGGGACGTTTCGCGCGCATTGGCTTCGGGCAGCCATGACGTGACCGCGGTCGAAATCAATCCGATCATCGCCAACGACATCATGCGCAAGCGGCCGAACCTGAGCAACGGGCTTTATCTGCGCCCCGACGTTCACCTTCACATCGAAGACGGCCGCAGCTTCGTGCGCCGCAGTCCGGAGAAATATCAAGTCATTCAGGCGACGCTGGTCGATACCTGGGCGTCAACCGCCGCGGGCGCCTTCGCGCTTTCCGAAAACAATCTCTACACCACCGAAGCTTTCCGCGACTACCTTTCGCACCTCACCGACGATGGCCTGCTGACGTTCACGCGATGGGGATTCGATCCGCCGCGGGAATCGTTGCGGCTGGTGTCGGTCGCGATTGAAGCGTTGGGCGCGCTCGGCGAACACGATCCGGCGCGGCATGTTCTCGCCGGCCGTATGGGGCGCGGGACCGATCTGAACGGCTGGGGCGCGCAGGATACGGTCATGATTTCGCGCAAGCCGCTGTCGGATGCCGATATCGCGCGTGCGCGTGACGCCTTCAGCGCCGCGCATATGGATACGATGTATGCGCCCGGCGACGGCCCGAAGAACCAGTTCGGTCAATTGCTGCTCGCCGCCGATCCCGCCGCGTATGAGCGCGGCTATCCGTTCGATATCACGCCGGTCAGCGATAATCGCCCGTTCTTCTTCTACACCGTGCAGCCGCGCGACGTCGCCGCGTACCTGCTCAACAGCAGCCGCGCGGCGGACGCCAAGGTGAATGTCGCGTTGCCGAAGCTTTTTTCAGCGCTGATCGTCAGCGTGATCGCGGTGCTGATTATTCTGGTGCTGCCGCCCGTTGTGCTGGGGGCAAGGCTGCCGCGCGAGCGATCCGTGCAGTCGTTCCTGCTGTATTTTCTGGCAATCGGCGCGGGCTACATTCTGATCGAGGTGGCGCTGATTCAGAAGTTCGTGCTGTTCCTCGGTCACCCGACGTATGCGCTGACAGTCGTGATTTTTTCGATGCTGATTTCGAGCGGCCTCGGCAGCTTTGTCAGCCGCAAGGTGGTGGGCGATCGTAAGGACCGCCTGGTCGCCGCCCTGGCCATCGCGGCCGCGCTGGTGGCTCTGGTGACCGCGACGGTCCAGACAGTGCTGGTCGCGGGCGTGGGATTGCCGCTCGCGGTTAAAGCCGGTGAAACGGTGCTGCTGATCGCGCCCCTGGGATTTGCGATGGGATTGCCGTTCCCGACCGGACTGCGTTTACTCGAAGCGCGGCATGCGCCGTCGGTGCGTTGGGCGTGGTCGTTGAATGCCGCCGCGAGCGTGCTTGGCTCGGTGGGAGCGCTGGTGCTGGCCTTGTATCTCGGGCTGGTGCAGACGATGCTGATCGGCGGCGGGCTATATTTGTGCGCGATGGCCGTGGTGCTGGCGAACCCGATGGCGCGGAGCCAGACTAAGCCGCTGGTTTCGGCTGAGGTTTCGGCGTAAGCACATTCACGCGCACGGGAGCGCTTCCGGCCGCGACCGGCATCACTTTGCATATCACCTGCGCCGCGTCCGCCGGCGTAATGACGCGGGTGACGTGACCTTCCGCGTCGACGCCCGCAAAGACCAGCACCTGTCCGTTCGGCACGAAGATTTCGGTGACGCGCAGCATTTCGTTGCCCGCGCGGAATGTGACCGCGAGTTCCTGGTCGTCCTTGAGCGGGCGCTGCATGGCCTGGATCTGCCCGATGATGATCGCGCCGACTTCCGGCACAGCGGGATGAGCCGCGGTATCGGCGGGTTTCGCGGCGGTTTTGGCCGGATCGGGCGTGCGCACGGCATCCATCACGGTGTTCTTCGTACTCTCGAACGCCTGATTTGCGAGCGCCTTGCCGATATTGCCGATCGTCATGCCTCGATGCTAACACCGCTTCACAGGTACCCGGTCGCACCGGACGGAATTTCGAGATAAAGTGACGGATTATGACTTCGCGCCGCATGACGATCGCACGGGCGGGAACCGCGATCGGCGCCGTTTTGCTTTGCCTGGCTGGAAACGCTCAGCAGCGGCCGGCGTTCGAAGTCGCATCGATCAAACCGATTCCAGGTCCGGTTAATGCGCGCGCCAATATTTCAGGACCGCGCATCACTCTTTCCGGATACGCTCTGGAGGGCTTGATTATGGACACATATCGCGTCGAATCGTGGCAGCTTTCGGGCGGTCCGGCCTGGCGCGATACCGATCCTTTTGAAATCATCGCCAAGGCGCCCGGGAACGTCTCGCCCACACCCGAACAATCCCGCGAGATGCTGCAGTCTCTGCTGGAAGAACGGTTCAAGCTCAAAGTTCATCGGGAGACGCGGGAAGGCCCGGTCTACGCGCTCGTGATCGGGAAGAACGGGCCGAGACTGAAAAAGAGCACGGCGGGCGAGTTCCGTTATTCCGCGGGTGGACGAGGCAGAACCGTAAAGCTGACCTTTCAGAAAACGTCGATGGACGTCTTGGCGCGTCAGCTCCCGAGCCAGGCGCAGATGGACCGGCCGGTGCTCGATAGAACAGCACTTTCGGGTGAGTGGGATTTCGACCTGACATTCGTGCCGGGCATTCCACCGTCCGATTCCAATCTGCCGGATCTGTTCACCGCGCTGAGAGACCAGCTCGGTCTGAGGCTGGAATCGCAAAGAGGTCCGGTCGAGAAGCTGATTATCGATCACGCGGAGAGGCCTTCGGCGAACTAAGCGGAAAAGCGGGCGTTCAGCGGCTCTATGGTCTCGGTACCTGGAGATCATCGCAGATTTTGCGCGCCAGAAAGTCGTTCACTTCGCGGTGCCGCGGAACCGCCGAGCTTCGCCGGACCCTTCGGTTTACATACACCGCGTGGTTGCCGCCCTCTCGAAGCAGCTCGCAGCCGTGACGTTCCAAGTGTCGTACAAGATCAGTGCGCTTCACGCGACGGGCAAAACCAGGTGTTCCCGGATGACCTCGGCGCCCCCAAGCGATTGCTGGGACAATTCGCGGTTTGCGTCCAAAACCATGGCCACCGCTTCTTCCAAATTGGCGCGAGCCTCCTCCAAGGTGGCGCCTTGCGTGTTTGCTCCGGGCAGCTCTTCAACGAACGCGACGTAGCCCTCGGGCACCTTCATAAACACAGCCGTCAAGTCCATTTGGCCCATACGCCGCAAGGATAACAGGTCTCTTCGACCCGTAAAGCGAGTCAAGCGGCTGTGGTCTCAGCATAGAAAACCATACTTCTTGCGCAGCTCCTCAAGAACCTGATCCGCGGGTTTGGTGCGGCCGGCCTTGAAATCCGCGTATCCCCGGCGGATGCCTTCCACCGCCTCCCGATAATCCTCTGCTTCCCATTCGAGGTACGTGGCCAGGACCTCATCGAGCGCGGTGACTGCGTCCTGACCGTGCCTCCGCGCGTACTCGTCCAACTTGGGCCTTGCGTTCGGGTTTGAGGGTTATCGTTTCCATGGCCTGATCTCAGTTTACTTCCCCTACAATAAGCACGTGATTGAAAATCTTCTGTCCCGCGCGTCCGTCAAGATGGTGCGCGAGCCGGGACCTTCCGAAACCGAACTGCGGGCGATCTTCGAAGCGGCGGTGCGCGCGCCCGACCACGGCAAGCTGCGTCCATGGCGCTTCTTCGTGATTCGCGGCGATGCGCGCGAGCAATTGAGCGAGATGTTCTCCGAAGGCGTCCGACGGCGCGAGCCGGGCGCGAACGAAGCCCAGATCGCCAAGGAACGCGAGAAGCCGCTGCGCGCGCCGTTGACCATCGCGGTCGCGGCGAAGATCGTCACCGGCCACAAGGTCCCGCCGATCGAGCAGACGCTCTCCGCCGGAGCCGCGGCCATGAACATCCTGAATGCGGCGCACGCGCTGGGCTACGGAGCCAGATGGGTCACCGGCGCCAACTGCTACGATCCGGTCTTCAAACGCGAGTTCGGGCTTGAGGACGCGGACCAACTGGTCGGATTCATCCAGATCGGCACGCCGGACGAAACGGGTCCTGTGACGCGACGCCCGGATCCGTCGGAATTCGTCGTCAAATGGAACCGGGCATGAGACTGGACAGCGAACTGCTCCACTCCATTGCGGAGGCGCATCATGAAACGGTTCGCAATGGCCATGGCAATCGGAATGGCCGCTCTGCCGCTGCTGTGGGCGCAGGCCGGCGCAACCGGAAACGCTCCGCCGCAGACCGGCACGCCAAATACCAACAGCCAGGCCAATAACAACGCACAAAACGGAAAGCCTCAGGTCTATGGAGCAAACCCACCTGCCAATCCCGGGGTGAAGTCGCCCATCGTCAATCCGGCGAAAGGCGCGTTGGGCAATCACGGGAATACGCCGGCGAATCCCTACTACGGAACCAACAGGCCACAGCCTAATCCAAGCCCTAACCCTAACGCGGGACATTCCGGCAGGTAAGTTTGACTTTGGACGTTTGTCCCGGCGATACGGTGACGTCGGCGGCAGGCCCGGCGTAGAGCCGCATCCAGTCGTCGTCGGCATAGGCTACCTGCGATACATCGTCCCACGCATAGACTTTGTAATCGCCCGGCGCCAGATATTCCAATTTGTAGTGGCTGGTCTGGTTCGCGGTCAACGGCGAGATGGCGTTACCGTTGCGCAGAACCAAGACGCCGCCGGTGACGGGTTGTCCGTCGCCATCGACGATGTCGGCTTCGATTGTGCCACTGTCGTCGCCGAGCACGATTTCGATCGGACCCGCGCCCTGCGTTACCGCGACATCCGCATTCAGCATATCGGCGCCGCCAAGTGTGGCGCTTTTGACGTAGTAGGGCGACGGAGGGAACACCTCCAGACGGTAACTGCCCGGCATCATCTCGTGGAAGCTGAATGCGGTCCCGTCCGATTCCCACTTCGCCGGTCCCGTCGCAGTGGTCGGTTCCGCGGATCGCAAACTGATGCCGAACGGCGGGAGTTTCGCGGGCTGCTGCGACTGAGAGTCGACG
>JASHSD010000757.1 GCA_030036985.1 Bryobacteraceae bacterium | reverse complement strand
GATCCCAATAATCCGCCCGCGATTACAACGACTCAGGGTTCGGTTGAACTCTGGACCATCCAGAACCGGGCGATGGAGAACCACGAATTTCACATTCACCAGATCCATTTCCTGGAAGTGGCTCAGAATGGAGTTCCCGTATCAAATGGCCAGTTTCTCGATACTATTCAGATACCTTACTGGAGTGGCTCCGGGCCCTATCCAAGCGTCACCCTGCGCATGGATTTCCGCGGCCCCGATATCGGCGATTTCGTCTATCATTGCCACATTCTGGGACATGAGGACGGTGGAATGATGGCCATCATCAGGGTAAATCCCGCGATCCGGACGCCCCACGACCCGAGGCGGTGATTCATGGCCTCAGGCTGACGCCTCAGCGATACTCCGTGAATCTGCGCCACCCTCGCCGACTCGCTTCTGTAGAACGGCTCGAAGATGTGGGGCGGGTCCGAGGGCGCTCGGCTCGCCCACTGTCTGGGCCCAGTGAATGAGACGCGACGGTGTCCATTCGGGGCGGGCCTGATGGCTCTTCGGCATGTGGTCTTTGAAGGTGATGTGAGGGTGTGGCGCGAAGCTTTGGCCGAAGAAAACGGGTTAACGCGCGGCAGCGGCCTTGGGCTGGTCCAGCACGATAAACCGCACGCAGGCTTTCGCCTTAATCGACAGCTGCTCGGGACCGAATGCAACCTGATTTGGATCCGGGTATTCCGCGCGATATCCGACGATGCGGTAAGAATTCGCCGACAGGCCGTCGAAGGCGAACCGTCCCTGGCGGTCCGACGTGGCGTAGCGAACGAGATCGTCCGATTTGAGTTCGATCAGGGCCCCGGCTACCGGATCGCGGATTCCGTCCCCTTCGGGCGGATTCGCGCGTGCCGAAGGATTGGAGGTGACGAAGCCATCCAGATGACCGGACTCCTCCGGATCGCTCTTGAAGAACGACAGATAGGGCAAGTCCGCACCGGCGTCCGAGAGCCGGCGTGTACCCATGCACGTATCGGTCTCCACTATGTCCGTATCTTCGTCCATGCTGGCGTAGACCAGATAGGTTTCCCCGACCTGGAACTCGACGCCGCAGTCGAAGGATGGCGTCCAGATGGCGGTTATCTTGCCGGCGGCGAGGTCGTCGGCATCGTCGTCTTTATCTTTGGATTTAGCGTTTTTCGCATTGGGACTGTGGTCATCGTCGTCCCCGGCCTTCACGTTCTTCTGCCCGGGTTTGTCGTCATCGTCGAGCCCGCCGGAGAATACAGTCCCGACCTCAAGCGTCACGTAACTGCCCTTGTCGAGGACCTGGTCGAATAAGTGGAGCAGAGCTTCCCTCGACTCCGCTTCCTTCAGGCGACTGCTCTGGTCGGGAGACAAGCCGGGCGCCAGTTCGCGGAAGGTCTCCTTCAGCGATTGCAGGCTTTGTCCCGCCGCGCCGGAGTCGAGCTGCTCGTGGAACTGCAGTACGCGATCGGCTTGTGCCCGGCTTGCCGGGTTGAGGCGGTTCACGAAAGGCGGGGAGACGGACAACACCCGCCCGATGAAAACGGCGCTTCCCTCCGTTACTTCCTGGCAGGCGGAATGACCCTGCGTACAGCTGCACGCGAACGCGCAGGCCGGAAAAAATACCGCCGGGCACAGCCGCAGAAGATTTCGGAACGCAGGCAGGAAACGGATCGGCATAGGTCGCAACACACCTTATACATATACATTCTCTGCGGTGCCATACTGTTCACGGTTTTTTCGCGGGAAGGGGCTAAAAACACCGAACACCCGATTCCAAGCGTGCTGAAGAGACGTGACGATGCAGGAAAATTCAGTGCAACCGGCTGAACAGCGAAACTTGATGCGTTGGCATTAAGTGAACCCCGAAAAAGCACTGCACCCAAATTATGATGAAGCACCGGAGGTCCAAAGCAGCATCGCGCTCAACCCACCCGATGCAGCAATCGCTTGGTTGAAGTTTCGCGCGGAAGGGGTGTACGCTGATATCGGCGCTGATGGCGGCGGTGTTCGCTGATACCGTGGCGTTTGCAGCCAATGACTCCCGATGCGGTCGCAACCCGATCCTGTCCCGCCTCCGCTCATCCCCGATTCGACGATTTCTTCAAACCCGGAAAGGACGGGCTGATCCTATGCTCTCCCAAGGCGCGGCAAAAAAGGTCACGATTTACGTCAACGAAGATGTTCATCTCCACGGGGACTCCCTGTGGGACGCGATTCTGCGTTTCCTGCGCAACAAGCACGTGGCGGGGGCCACAGTCCTTCGGCCGGTCGCCGGGTTCGGCGCGCATGGGACGGTTCACTCGTCGGCCGGCGAAATACACGCCGGGCACATGCCGATGCGGATCGAATTCATCGACACCGCGGAAAAAGTCGATGAGGTTCTGCCCACGTTGTACGAAATGGTGATCGACGGTCTCGTAGAGGTTCAGGACACCAACATTGTCAAGGCCGTGGCCAGGGGCGGAAAGCAGGAGGCCCACCTGCCTCATGCCGAAATCAAAGGACCCGCGAAGCTGATCCGCATCTACCTTGGAGAAAGCGACAAGCTGAAGGGCGAGCCTCTTTTCGAAGCGATCGTAAAACGCCTCATGATGATGGAGGTGGCCGGCGCTACCGTATACAGGGGAATTCTCGGTTACGGCGCCAAGCGTCACCAGCACAAAGAGACGGTCTTTCGTCTCTCGAAGGACTGTCCGATTATGATTTCCGTAGTCGATCGGGCAAACCGCGTGGACGAAATCATGGGTGCGGTGGCGCCGATGATGGTGGACGGACTGATCGTGATCTCCGATGTCGAAGTTCACCGATTTGTGCACGCGTTACCCGAACAACAAAAAGTGACCAATGTATCTTAGACAACCAGCTCGACTGCTCCGGCTCCATTTCTCGGAGCGCGATCGCTACGATGGCGTACCGCTGTACGAAGCCATCGTCGCGACCTGTCGAAAGCTCGGCATCGCCGGCGTCACGGTTCTTCGCGGCATGCAGGGCTACGGCGAATCGGCGGAACTTCACAAGCACCGTATTCTCGCTCACGACCAGCCGATCACAGCGGCGATCGTCGAGAGCACGGAAAACATCGACAGGCTCCTGCCGGAAATCGAGAAGATGCTCGATACGGGCATGATCGCCATATCCGATGTCGAAATGGTTCGCGTCCGGAACGGGGACGCACAACCGGAAACGGCGGCCTGAAGAATTTCAGCAGTTATTTATTTTGCAGAGAGTATAAGCGACGTTCTCATTCGCCACGCCGGCGCCCCATCCTCGTAACAGCGATTGATCCGTCGTACCCGCGCGAACCCGAGCTTTCGATACAGCTCGATGGCCGGCGTGTTATCCACCCGGACCGTCAGGGACAGCGTCGTGAATCCCCGCCGCCGTAGAATCCTCTTCAGGCAATTCATCAGCGCCGTCGCAATACTTTGGTTTCGATGCGCGGGACTCACAGCGATCGAATCGACCTCGGCGCGATTGCGATAACCGAAGCCGACGATGTAGCCGGCCACCGCGCCATCCGTGACGGCAACGAGGAAAACGCACTCCTCCGGCTCGGCAATATAGTCGAGAAACTCCGCGCGCGTCCATGCCTGGCGTCCGAACGACGCCTTCTCAATTCTCACGATTGCCGCAATATCGTCGCGCCTGGCCCGTCGAATCGGCATCACCTCAGTCGAAAAGATATTCCATGCGGCCATTCTGGCATGAAACAACGGTTTGAAGCCGCGGATGCGCCCGAAACGCTCGTTCCGGCTGCATGTCGTCGCCGATCCGGCGCCTTCCAGCACGGTTTTTCGTTCGGACCGCCTTATTAACAAACATTAATAACCAGCCCGCAACGGCCGCCTGTCGCGAGCAGCTCCGTCGCACCAGGGACCCTCGTCGGGCGTGTTATGTGCCACTTCGTTCAGATCGCGGCCCGCTTTGGAAAGCGAGGGCTCCGGAGTGTCCGGTATGTATGTGGAACAGCCACGATGGCAAATCCAAACCATCAATATTTTTCATCGTCATACACCGATCATTCGGCATCGAATCCGTTGTAGGATCGAACATTCAGCCCACCACTCCCGGTTAGGAGAACCCCACGTCTGCCTTACCGCTCACGTCCAGCGGTCGACGGTCGCGTATGAGTTTCCATAGGCAATAGGTACGCCTCCTGGAAGCAGCAAGTCATTCGCGCCCGTATTGAAGCCATTGGGTCCAGACCCGCAATCAGGCGGTCTTTGAATTTCTTCGCCTAAGTGTCCAAAGGAGGATAGAGAAATCGTGAGCAGAAGTTTCATCATTCTATTAATTCTGAGTTCGCCTTTATTTGCGCAGAACAGTTCGTTGCATGGCGTAGTCTCGGATGAAAAAGGCGGGGCAGTTCCCGGGGCCAACGTCAAGATCGAGAACCAGAGCACCCACGCGACGCGGGCCGCGCTCTCCAACGATAAGGGCGAATACGACGTGGAGCAGGTGGCGCCCGGAACGTACGCCGTCTCGGTGGAGAAGCCGGGCTTCCGCGTGGAGACGTCCCAAGTCGTGCTGGCGACCAATACGCCGGCGACGCTCGACGTTTCGCTCGAGATCGGCACGGTGAATCAGTCGGTCGCGGTTACGGCCGAAGCGTCCACGGTGAACACGGAGAACGCATCGGTCGGAAACCCGTTCAACCAGACGCAGATCGTCGATCTCCCGCTGCAGACCCGTAACATTCCCGCGCTGCTCGGCGTACAGCCGGGCGCGACACAATACGGGCAGGTTCTCGGCGGGCGCGCCGACCAGAACAACGTCACGCTGGACGGCGCGGATGTGAACGACAACGCCGGAGCCAACGGATACACCTCTACTCTTCCCATCCCGCTCGATTCCGTGCAGGAGTTTCGAACCACCGTCGCCGGCATGGGAGCCGATCAGGGCCGTTCCTCCGGCGGACAGGTTTCCATCATCACCAAGAGCGGATCGAATCAGTTTCACGGCAGCGTTTACGAATACAACCGCAACACCGATTTCGAAGCCGACAGCTGGTTCAGCAATCGCGCCGGCGTACCGCGTTCCGCGCTGATCCGCAATCAGTACGGCGCATCGCTCGGCGGCCCGATCCTGAAAAACAAGCTGTTCTTCTTTTACAACTTTGAAGGCCGCAAGGACCGCAGCGCGGTAGCCGTCAGCCGCACGGTTCCGAGCGCCACATTCGCCTCCGGTGAAATCCTGGTCCCGTTGAAGAGCGGTCAGGTGGTCACTTTGGATCAGGCCCAGATTGCCGCCATCGATCCTTTGGGCATAGGCGAAAGCTCCTACATGAAGAGTTATCTGAGTCAATACCCGGCGGGAAACAATCCGCTTTTAGCCGCCGACTTTGGCGCCAACTTCAATGATCTTACGTTCAACGCGCCCCAGGATCTGAACAATCACGCCCAAGTGGGAAAGATCGATTACAACTGGGGCAGGCAGACCATATCCGTCCGCGGCACCCTGAACGGCGCCTCTGTCTACGGTAACGGCACGGTGGGCAGCAGCACCGGTCTGGCGGAATTCCCCGGCCAGCAGCCCGCGCAGGAAACACTGGATAATTCACGCGGCGTCGCCGTGCACGACACCATCGTGATCTCGCCGACGATGGTTAATTCCGTGGGCTACGGATACACGCGCCTCAGCAACGCGTCCACCGGCACCGAAGAGGTGGTGCCGACCTTTTACTTCTCTTCTCCCATCGGAACGTCCCGGCCGAC
>JASHSD010000756.1 GCA_030036985.1 Bryobacteraceae bacterium | reverse complement strand
GAGCACCACCGCATCGCCTTCCAGTTCCGGCGGCGTGATGAATCCGGCTTTGGAAAAATCCTGGTAACGCGACGATTTCGCCTGGCCATCCCACAGCGTTTCGTCTTCGATCTCGCTCGCCGCCAGTTCGCTGACGCCCTCGAAACAGAGCACCGTGTGGCCGAGGTCGGCGATCGATTGATGCCCGTATTGAAAGTAGAAGCTCTCGAGAAAACTCTGCGAATTGTGCGACCGCACCCAGTCGATCGACTGGCGAATCGAATCGGCCGAGCGGCTGTAGCGCGCCAGCGCATACGCGCATTTCTCCGGCGGCATGGGAGCGACGGTGATCACGCGTTTGGTCAAACGGCTATGATAGCGTTTGCTCAAAATACGCTTGAAACGCCTGCGCCCCGACGCCATCGTTCCGCGCTACGCCCACGGCCCCGACGAAGACGCGGGCATGGATCTCCACAGTGTCGAGGCTGTCACGCTGGAACCCGGCGCCACCAAACTCGTCGCGACCGGCCTCGCGTTGGAATTGCCCGCCGGCTACGAGGCGCAAATCCGGCCTCGCAGCGGACTGGCTCTGAAGCACTCCATCACGCTCCCCAACAGCCCCGCGACCATCGACCCCGGTTATCGCGGCGAACTCAGGATCATCCTCCACAACTTCGGGACCGAGCCTTTCCGCATTCAGCCCGGCGAACGCATCGCGCAGATGGTGATTGCGCGCTACGAGGCCGTCGAATGGGAGGAAGGCGATCTGGCCGAGTCCCGCCGCGGCGAAGGCGGCTTCGGCTCTTCCGGGCGATAGCCGACGTTGACTCGTATTTCCCTGAAACTCCGGCGCGCAATCCGGTGTCTTAATGGCGAATGGCCCGTCTCCGTTTCGCGACCGCGCTGCTCGCGCCTGCCCTGTTTGTTCAGGTAACGCCGGCCCAGGTTCTGACCAGCCAGTACGACAATGCCCGCACCGGCGCGAACGTGCATGAGATCACGCTCACGCCGGCGAACGTGAACTCCCGCCAATTCGGCAAGGTTTTCGCGCTGCGCGTCGATGGCGACGTTTACGCGCAGCCGCTCTATGTGCCGAGCCTCGCGATTCCCGGTAAGGGAACCCACAACGTGCTCTTCGTCGCCACAGAGCGCGACAGCGTCTATGCATTCGACGCTGATGGCCGCCAGACCGACCCGCTCTGGCATACCAGTTTTCTGAAATCGGGCGTCTCCGCCGTTCCCTCGAGCGACGTGAACTGTCCGTTCATTCAGCCCGACATCGGCATTACTTCGACGCCCGTAGTCGATGCGAAGACCGGAACCATATACGTGCTCGCGCGCACGAAAGAAAGCCAGGGATTGCTGAAGGGATCGGTTTACGCGCACCGCCTCCACGCTCTCGCAATCACTACGGGCGCGGAGAAATTCGGCGCACCCGTCGAAATCTCCGCGGAGGGTTTCGACGGCCTGCGCGAAAACCCGCGCGCCGCCCTGTTGCTGGCCAATGATCACATTTACGTCACGTGGGCGTCGTCGTGCGATGTCGGCCCGTTTCACGGCTGGCTCATGGCCTACGATGCGCATACGCTGCGCCGTTCCGCGCTGCTGAATACGTCGCCGAAGGATGGCGACAGCGGCATCTGGCAAAGCGACATGGGGCCGGCGGCCGACGATTCCGGCGCGGTCTACGTGGGCACGGGCAACGGCATCTTCGACGCCAATTCCGGCGGGCGCGACTACGGCGATAGTCTGCTGAAGTTGACGCTGAAAGACCCGACACTCACGGTGCGCGATCACTTCACGCCGTCGGATCACAGGAGGTTGGCCGAGGACGATCTCGATCTCGGCTCCGGCGGACCGACGCTGATCCCTCCGAATTTCGTCGCCATCGGCGGCAAGGACGGAGTTCTCTATCTGCTCGACCGCAACCACCTCGGCGGCAAGCACTCCGCTGTTACGCCTGGCGGAGGGATTTACTCGGCCGCGGCCTGGTGGAACGGCAATCTGTACGTGTCCAGCGGCGACGTCTTGTCAGCATTGCCGCTGCGCAACGGAGAGTTCTCCGATGCGCCGCTGGTTAAGACCCCGAAATTCGCCAACCCCGCCGGATCGGCTTCGATATCCGCGAACGGGATGCGGAACGGAATTGCCTGGGTGGTCGAAACCAAAGAATGGAATGGCGACGACCGGCACGCGATCCTGCACGCCTTCGACGCTTCGAACGTGACGCGCGAACTCTATAACTCGGAGATGAACGGCGCCCGCGACCGCGCGGGGATGACGTTGCGCTTCAGTATGCCTATGGTGGCAAACGGGCGCGTGTACGTCGGTGCGAAAGGTGAGGTCGACGTATACGGCCTCCTGCGCTAGAAGCTGGAATACTGCTTACTTGCGTGCGCGGCTCGGTAGATGTGTCGCGTCTTTGAGCCGCGACTGCCAAGGAGCGATCCGCGAGATTGCGAAGTCGCACTAAAAGACACGGCGCCAAGAAAGTAATATCCTGATCGACAGAGGTTCACGATGGCGAGGATCACTTTGGCCGGTGCGGTTGTCCTGACTCTTTCCGTAGCGCCCCTTCTGGCGCATCACTCGGTTGCAGCCGAGTACGACAAGAGCAAAACAGTCACGATCCAGGGCACTATCAACAAGGTCGAATGGATGAACCCGCATGCCCATGTCTGGGTGGAGACGAATAATGGAGACACAGCGAGTTCAACCTGGGAGCTGGAGTTACCGGCCCCCAGCGCGCTGATGAGGGGCGAACTGTCGGGAGAGCCGAATAACGGCAGGGATGTCTTCAAGCCAGGCGATCGGGTCACCGTGACTCTCTGGCGCGCAAAGGACGGCTCTCTTTTGGGGCACGCACTCGCCGTGGCTTTCGCGAATGGCCGGGTGGTGAACTTTCCGCGCGCCTGGCCCGCTTAGCGGCTGCTATTGTCTCGCTGGGGCGCTGATCAGCTCGAGATACAGATTGTTGGGATCGCGGACCACTGCGATCTTCACCGGACCCATGCTGACAGGCTCGCCGTCGGGCGCTACGACAGTGCCGCCGCCGGCCTTCAGTTTCTTCACCAGCGAATCGATATCGCGCACCCGCAGCTGAATCAGCGCCGTGCCCGGATCGGGAACGCGCGAATGCAGCGGCTTGCGGTCGATGTTGCGGAATTCAATCAAAGTCAACCCGACCGTGCTGCCGGGTATCGTCGCGTGACTCTGCCGCCACTCGCCGCCGGGCACGCCGGCTGTCTCGGCCATCAGCTTGTTTCCGTTAAACGAGTCGCCCGGACGAACCTGGAAACCCAGCAGATCGCGATAAAACTTCACTGTCCGATCGGTATCGGCGATGGTCACCTCGATGCTTGCGCCGATCAGATTGCTCGTCGAATTCGCAGCGGCCGCGGGCAGCGGAATCGGCTGCGCCAGCTCCACGACGAAGCCGTCCGGGTCCTGCACGAAAAAGCCCTTTTCGACGCCGTTCACCTCGACCGGCTTGCCCGCCAGCGTGAGCACATGCGCGCCGGCCTTGCGCAGATTCGCCACCACCGAATCGATGTCGCGCACCCGCAGCGCAAGATTGCCCTCGCCCGGATCCTGAAAACGCGGATGTGCGGGGGTGCGCGCAGTATCTTTATATTCGATCAGCTCCAGCCCGAACGACGCGCCCGGCGCCTTCAGCACGGCGATCCGCGATTGTCCGCCGATGGCGTCGGTCATCTTCATGATCGCCGGGTTTCCCGCAAACGCCTGCGGAGCCGTCGTGATGTCGAGGCCCAGCACGTCGTGATAGAACGCGACCGACTTCTCCAGGCTCGTCACCACGTGGCTGAAATTGCCCGCGCCGATCACATTACCCGCGGGAGCGGCCTGGGGCGTCTGCGCCGCGAGGATTCCAACCAGCCCCAGCGAAAAAATCAGGCTCTTCATTCGAGTCAAGATACCATCCCCTCCGCCGCTTCACAAGGCCGGCATGCGCGCACGGTCAGACCCCAGCCGCCGTTCCAGTCGCGCTCGACTTCGAACGCGATATCCACCTCCCGCGCCTCGCGCAATTCCTGGGCGAGATCGCTCAGGTTCCAGCCCTTCATCATCACGCTGCGCCCGCTCTGCCGCGCCGCAATGCGCAGATGCTTTTCCTTCCACACCTGCGGCGGTCCCGCCAACTGCGCCCGCCGCGCCGCGAACAGCGGCTTCGGATTGCCCATGCCAAACGGCGCGATTCTTTCGAGCGCCTTCCAAAGCGCATCGTTTACATCGGGCAATTCGATCACCGCGTCGACGCCGACCAGCGGTTGCATGTCTTCCGCCGTGAGCCGCGCCGCCGCCCATGCGCGCAGACGCTCGCGGAATGCATCGAGCGACGTCTCCGGCAGCGTCAGCCCGGCCGCATGCGCGTGCCCGCCGAATTTCGTGAACAATTCGCGCATGCTCTCCAGCGCCTCGAGCAGATGAAACGCTTCGATGCTGCGCCCCGACCCCTGCGCGACGCCGTTCTCCACGCCCAGCACGATCGCCGGTCGATGGAAGCGCTCGACCACGCGGCTGGCCACGATTCCCACCACGCCCCGATGCCAGCCTTCCCCCCAAAGCACCAGCGCCGCGTCGCGATCCGTCACCGGCAAGGCCGCGCAGCGCTCGAAAATCTCATTCACGATGGAACGCTCCGCCGCCTGCCGTTCCTGATTCAGGGCGAACAACTCGCGCGCGATTTCGTCCGCTTCATCGGCATCGCCGGTCAGGAACATGCGGACGGCCTGACTCGCGCTATCCATGCGGCCCGACGCGTTGATCGCAGGCGCGATGCGGAATCCGACTTCGCCCGCGTCAGGCACGCGGTCGGCGAATCCGGCGGCTTTCAGCAGCGCGCGCAGGCCGGGGTTGCGCACGTCGCGCAGACCCGCAAGACCGTGCTTCACGATGATGCGGTTCTCGCCGGTCAGCGGCACGATATCGGCGACCGTCGCGATAGCCACCAGCTTGAGGAACGACTCCAAAATCCGATACAGCTTCGCCTTCGGCCAATCCATGCCTGCCAGGATTGCGTGCGTGAGCTTGAACGCCACGCCCGCGCCGCAGAGATTCGGATTGGGGTAATCGCAATCGGCGCGATTCGGATTGATGACGGCGAACGCGGGCGGCAACTCCGCTTCGGGCAGGTGATGATCGGTGACGATCACGTCCACGCCCAATTCGTTGGCGCGCGCGATGGCCGCGTCCGCGCGAATGCCGTTATCGACGCTCACGATCAGGCGCGCGCCGCGCTTCGCGGCTTCTTCCACGGCGGCCGGTTGCATGCCGTAGCCATCGTGCAGCCGATGCGGGATATGCCAGCCGGCCTCCGCTCGGGCGAGTTCGAGCGCTTTCTTCAGAATTACGGTGGAGGTGACGCCGTCCACATCGTAATCGCCGTGAATTTCGATCAACTCGCGCCGCGCGCCGGCGGTGCGGATGCGTTCCACCGCGCGATCCATATCGCGCAGGAGGAACGGGTCGTGCAGCTCGTCGAGCTGGGGGTTCAGGAATCGATGCGCGCTTTCGGCGTCTTGAAATCCGCGCCGGGTCAGAATCTGCGCCGCGGCGGTCGGCAGCGCCAGTTCGCGCGCCAGACGCGCCGCATCGGCGTGGGCCGCAGGGAAAGTCCAGCGGCTAATTGTTGGAATAGAAGCCGCCGAGCCCGTCTTCGCCGGAGCCCTGAGTCGTATCTTCGATCTGCATCGTCGAGTTGATCTCGTCACAGGCGTCGACGAAATCCTCGTACCAGTCGGGCTGCGCCTCGTAAAGATACAGGTGGGAATTGTGATCGAAGGCGATTTCGAGAGCGCAGGTTTCGCCGATGTGCCGGCGCGCTTTGTTCACGCGATTTTCGAGGTCGCGCCGCTCATCCTGCGCCAGATCGCTGTCCGCGAGCTCTTCAAGGATGTCGTCGATCTCCTCCTCCTCGAACTCCGCCGACGCGAACAGGATCAGCTTCTCGCCGGCCTTGCGCGCGACGTCGAGGAAGGTGCGGTAATCGGGAAAGCGCTCGGCGTCCCAGGTGATTACGGGAAGGCCTTCGAGCGCGCCCGCGTGGTTGCGAAACACGGCGAAATCGGAGTGCTCGAGATAATCGAGAATTTCGTTCTTGAGTGTTTCGAGATTCAGATCCACGGGGTCGCCATTTCGCAGAACCAGAATAGCACCGGAAACAGCCTTCAGTTTTCCGTGGGAACCTCTTGAGCCTTGTCAATGATGAGAACGTCGAGCGTGGCTTTGCTCGGTATCAGCCTCAGCCCCAGCTGCTGTTGTAATGCGGCGCCGATATCCGAGCCGGGGTCGGACGCGCTGGCGCTGTCTGCGGCGGGCGCCGGCGTTACAGGGATGCCCGCCATCCTGATCGTAATGTCTACCGTGAAATCATAGTTTCCGGTCAGCCCCGTCTTATCGAGCACGGGCCGGTGGACTTGGTTCGTGAGCATTGAGGCGAGTTTTGAAAGCGGTTGCGCTCGAGCGACGACATGGGCCGCCGCCGTTCCGTTCGCGCTGGGGGTCATGGTCGCCAGCAGCACGCCCGGGGTCAT
>JASHSD010000755.1 GCA_030036985.1 Bryobacteraceae bacterium | reverse complement strand
AGGCCGCGGAGGCATCTCCGTTAACAAGGATCAAGTGGGTCCCGCTGCTGATCGCGGCCGCGATCGGACTGGGCATCGCCTACGCGCCCACGCCGCAGGGGCTGACGCATCCGGCACAGGTGGTGCTGGCGATTCTGGCGTTCACCGTGGTGGTGTGGGCGACGGACGTGATGAACAACGGCGTGGCGTCGGTGCTGATGATGGCGCTGATGATCGCATCGGGAGTGCGGCCGCTGGGCGTGGCAAACGGAACGGTCACGGGCGCATTCAGCGGCTACGCGGATCCGGCGTTCTGGATTCTGCTGACGGTGCTTTACTACGGCTGGGCCATGAAAAAAACCGGGCTGGCGGAGCGCATCTCGTATTACATTCTGTCGCTGTTTCCCGGAACCTACGCGGGCATCCTCGGCGCGTTCTTCGTGATCGGCCTGCTGCTCTCGATGGGGATTCCCTCCATGACTGTGCGCACCGCGATCATGGCGCCGATCGCGTGGGCTTTGGTGCAGTCTCTCGGACTGGCTCCGCGCAGCAGGGGCGCGGCTCTCATCATGATCACCGTGGTCGAAATGGCGGTGACGCCGGGCCTCGCCTTCGAACTCGGTTCGCTGAACGGACCCGTCGTCATCAAGATGTTCGGAGCGGCCCATGTTCCTCTGTCGCAGGGCCTCTACGCGAAGGTGATGACTCTTCCCACGCTGATTCTCTGCGGATTGATCCTGCTGCTGAATCAACTGCTGCTCAAGCCCGAGCAGCCGCTGAAGGCATCGCGCGAATTCGCACGCACGCGCCTCGCTGCGCTCGGCTCATTTAAGCGGCCGGAGCTGATCACCTCGCTCGTGGTAGGCGCTTCCATCGTGCTGTGGGTGGCGACGAAGCTGCCTTCGTTCATGGTGGGGATGTTCGGCATGGCGATGTTCGGACTGACGGGTATTCTGAGCGACCCCGATATCGCCAACGGCATCTCCTGGACGCTCATGTTGTTTCTCGGCGGCATTTTCAGTCTGCAGAACGTGGTTCCCGAATACCACATCACGGATTGGATAGCCGGTTTGATGGTGCCGCACGTGCAGGCGATGGTGGGGCTGCCGATCCTGCTCCTCGTCGTGCTCTCGCTGGTGATGCTGGCGCTGCGATTCCTCGACCCGACGGCGTTCATCGCGCTGCCTCTGGTCTTTCTGCCGCTGGTGGAACCCCTGTCGAAGGCCGGCATTCCGCCGATGATCCTGACCGCGCCGTTGCTGTTGTGTTCCGCGCCGTTCTGGCTGCCTTATACGAACTTCTGGATTGCCATGACGGAAGGCATTACGCAGCGCCAGGGATTCAACCGCGGCGAATTATACCGCCTGGCCACCATCTACGCGTTTTCGGCGATTGTCGCCGGCGTGGTGGGCTATTTTTACTGGAGGATGATAGGCATCCTGTAGAGTAATCTGCCTTCCGAGCCGCGACCGCGAGGGAGCGATTTTCGACCACCCCGCAACCGCCGGTCGCTTGCTTACGCGCGCGGCTCGAAACGCGGCAGCTTACCGAGCCGCTTTCCGTGTAGGGCAGGATGGCATCCTGCGGCGGATTGGCAATCCGCCTGGCCTGGGCCGCGGCAGCTTACCGAGCCGCGACCGCGAGGGAGCGGTTTCCAACCACCCCGCAACCGCGGTGTATTATGCAACTTGGAGGTTGCATAATGAACGACCGCATCGAGAAGCGCATCGAACTCCGCGCCCCCATCTCGCGCGTCTGGCGCGCCCTTACGGATTACCGGGAATTCGGCGAATGGTTTCGCGTGGAGCTGGAGGGTCCGTTGGCGCCGGGGCAGGTCACGCGGGGCCGGCTGACCTGGCCCGGCTACGAGCACCTGCAATGGGAAGTGACCGTGCGGGAAATGAAACCCGAGCGCCTGTTCTCATTCACATGGCATCCCTACGCGGTGGACCCGAACAAGGATTACTCGAACGAGCCGCCCACTCTCGTCGAATTCGTACTGGAGGAGACCGCGGCGGGCACGCTGCTCAAACTCACCGAATCCGGCTTCGACAAGATCCCGGCCGAACGCCGCGCCGACGCCTTCCGCATGGACGACGGCGGCTGGACCGCGCAGATGAAAAACATCGAAAGCTATGTCGCGCAGCACCCGTAATCCGGCGCGCGTATTCGCCGCCTTGGGCGACGAGACACGGCTGGCTCTGGTCATCCGCCTGTCCGCGGGCGAGCCGCTTTCGATTTCGCGGCTGACCGAGGGTTCCCGCTTGACGCGGCAGTCCGTCACGAAACATCTGCGGGTGCTGGAGAACGCGGGAATGGTGCGCTGCGCTCACTCCGGCCGCGAGAGTCTGTTCGAGCTGAATCCGCGGCCCATCGCCCAGGTGCGGGAATACCTGGATCGCGTCTCAAAGCAGTGGGACAAGGCGCTGAGTCGGTTGAAATCGTTCGTCGAGAATGAAGTCTGATCCGTGTTCACTGCAATCGCTCTTCGAGCATCGCTTTGACCATCGGGGCCGAGCGTCATGAAAACCGAGAACTCGGACGGTTTGTGAAAATAGCGGCTCGCGCCGAGCCGAAGCATGTTATCCCGCTCTTGCGCCGATTCCGAAGTCGAGACCGCGACGACGACAGGGTCGCGGCAGCGGCGGCTGTTGCGAATGTGCCGCAGGACCTCGTCGCCCTGCCTCTTGGGCAGATTGATATCGAGAATAACGAGCGCGGGGCAGGTAACGGCATCGTCCGCATCGGCCCGCTCGAAAAAATTCACCGCCTGTTCGCCATCCCGCAAAACCTCGATCTCGGCGTCACGGCCAGGTGCGTGGTTCCGTCCGCGTGGCGCAGGGGCGCTCCGTGCGTTTCCAGACGGCGGCGGACCTGGTGGAGGCCCACGATGTCGAATTCCATGGAGTCTTTCACGCCGCCGCAGATGCGCTCGTTGAATGCCCGGTAACGATCCCGGTCTTCAGGCGCCACCAGATCGTAGAAGCTTCTGCCGATCACCTCGTCCGGCGAGGATGCCCCCACTAGGCTGAGGCTGGCCGAGTTCATGAGAAGCAGCGCGCCGTCCCTGGCCACGGCGTTGACGCAGTCGGGCGTCGTCTCCACAATCGCGCGGAAATGTGCGTTCGCTTCCAGTTCCGCGGCTTTCCGCTCGGTAATGTCCGCAAGCAGGTTAATGCCGCCGATGATGCGTCCTTCCTCATCGCGCAGGGCCGCGGGATATGGCGTGAACCAGAAGCGGCTGCCGTCCGCGCGTTCGGCCTGGCACTCGATGCCGCCCGGAACTTCACCGCCGCGCAGAGCGACCGCCATCGGGGACTGATCGTGCGGGAGGGGGGTGCCGTCCGCCAGGAAAATGTTCCAGGCGAGGCGCCACTCGTCGGTGCCCAAACTCGGCGTCCGTCCCGACAGCTTTTCGGCGGCGGCATTGAAAAAGGTGAGCCTGCCTTCGACATCCGTCATGTAGACCGCGACAGGCAGCGCGTCGGTCACGGCCCGAAAGAAATCGCTGGGGTATCTTCCACTCAAGACGTTTGTAAGAGTTTCGATGCTGCCCGGAATCATACTGCTCCTCGTGAGAATGCCTGAAGTCGTCGCCATATCAATTTTACTTGGGCAGCTATAGTGAAATCCCACTGCATGCCCGTAGCCGAAACGGCGTTGTGAGATCGGTAACAATTGCGAAATTGACGATTCCGGGTCAACCCTTTTCGCCGGCCGCGCGTCTACATGAAAACAATGGTCGGAAAGTTCCTCATCCCGTTTGCCCTGATTCTTGCAGGGACAGCTTTCGCGCAAACCGACGAAAAGCTTTCATTCGAAGTCGCGTCGGTCAAGAAAGCGGAACCGCCTCAATTTGGCGGAAAAGGAGTGTTCGCCATCGGCAGCCGGGGAGGTCCGGGCACATCCGACCCCGGTCAGATTACCTGGTCCGGCGCCACGCTGAAAAACCTGCTGATGACCGCGTACGACGTGAAATCGTATCAGGTGAGCGGCCCGGGTTTGCTGGATACGGAAAGGTACGACATCGTGGCCAAGGTGCCGGCGGGCGCGACGAAGGAGCAGGTGAAGGCGATGTGGCGCAATCTCCTCGCGGAACGGTTTGGCGTCGCGCTGCACCGGATCAGCAAAACCTTTCAGGTCGACGAGATGATGGCCGCGAAGGGCGGCGTCAAGCTGAAGGAAACCACGCTGGACCCCAAAGCCGTGGCATCGGGGAATACGGAAGAGCCGGCCCCGGGGCTGTCGGTATCCGTCGGTCCCCTTGCGGGCCCGCCGCCCGAACCGGGAGGCGGGCGTCCACTCGGTCCGCCTTCGGGCGGACCACCTCCAGGTGGACCACCACCGGGCGCGCCCAAACTCGACCAGAACGGCATCCCCCAACTAACCAGGCCAGGCCTCGTGATGATGATGAGGATGGGCCCGAGCGGCCCCAGCGCGCGGATGGTCGGTAAGGCGCAGACCATGGCCGATCTGGCGAGAACGCTGGATGCCCAGCTGAATCATCCGGTCCTCGATAAGACCGGACTCACCGGGAAATACGACTTTGTGATTGAATTCGCGCCCGATTTCAGGGGTGGTGGGGGATTTCTTCCGGGAGGCGGAATCGGCATTGGACCCGGTCCGGGGCCGGTTGGCGGAGGCGATGCGTCTCAATCGCCCGATCCGCCCGAACCCGCCGGGGCGACACTGGTGGCGGCGTTGCAGAAACAGCTCGGTCTCAAACTGGTCTCCGTCAAGGCGCAGCTGGATGTGCTGGTGATCGATAAGGCGGAGAAAGAACCCACGGACAACTGACGGGGGGGCGGGGCGCCGATTGTGGCGTAGACACTCGTGTTTGCCGCGCCGGGACTCATCCCGACGCGTGGTCTGCGAGAAATCCCGGCTAAGCACCTGTCGCAGAATAACCCCTTCA
>JASHSD010000754.1 GCA_030036985.1 Bryobacteraceae bacterium | reverse complement strand
TCGAGAGAACGGAGGAGCCTGGCGTCGAATGCCTTGATGCTGGTCAGGACATCGGTTACGTAACGATTGTAGAGAACCAGGGTCAGCATACTCAGAAGAATGCCGCCGTACTTGCTGGTGATGTAGAGGCGCCAGTTGTTCTTATAGATGCGGCGCAGGTGCTGCGAAAGGTCTGTGCACTTGACGGACCTGGTTCCGAACACGGCCTTCACGGAGTTGCGTTTCAGAGACTCGACTACCCCGTAGAGATCTTCGGCCCGATATTCGTTGTCGCCGGGGAATGACACCACGATATTGCCGCGAGCCCTGCTGAAACCAAGCCGAATGGCGGCGCCGCGGCCTTCCAGGCGCGGGAGCTGACAGACGCGCACGCCGCGAATGCCGCGGGCGATTTCGACGGTGCGGTCTTTGGATCCGCCGTCGGCGAGAATGACTTCCTTGGTCAGTCCGACCGGGGCGAAATCCAGCGCCACGACGGATTTGAGCACCTCTTCAATCGTACGTTCCTCGTTGAGCACGGGGATGACGATCGAGACCATGTGCTGGATCTGCTCCAGTTCGAGATCGATGCGGGACTGCACGATCTGCTGGAGTTCGTCGAGCACATAGCCGCCCGCGTGGCGTCCGCCCTGCGATTCCCAATCGCGCGCCTTCACCGTCTCCAGAGGGAAGGAGAAATTCGACTCGTTGAAAGGCACATACTTCGCCATGCTGACGGTGTTGTCTTCGGTGCGCTGGACGAAGAAGTGCGAAACCACGTCGAGCCATTCGACGGGTACGGCGCCTTTTCGGCTCAGGGCCTCGACGAGCTTGCGGGCGATGTCGTTGGCGTCGTCGGTCTGGATATCGAAATCGCGATGAATGTTGCCGATGAAAATTTTGTCGGCGGCTTTGTTGGTGGCGATGGTTTCGGCGACGCCCTCGGTCATGTAAGACGGAAACAGGCTGGAGTGCTGAGTGCCGGGACCGTAAATGATGACGTCGGCCTGCTCCAGCGCGCGGCGCGCCACGGGGTTCAGACAGGGCGTGACATTCGACTCGCGGAAGAGTTTGGCCCAGCCGCCGGGAGGCTCGGGTGAGTCTTCCACACGCGCGCGACAGGTTTGCTCATCGATGAGGTACAGCGCCGAGATTCTGCCCGTGTCCTGGGCTGCGACGATATCCGCCTCATTGAGGAGCATGGCGCCGCTTTCCTTTTCGGCGATCAGGAAAAGATTTTCGCCGAGAGTCACGTTGAGGAGGATGCCGGGATCGACCTCGTGAAAGCGGCTGAAAGCCTCGATGGTGCGATTGAAGTCCCGCCCTTCGGACAAATAACAGCCTGCAAAAAGCAGATTGCCGATGGCGCAGTCGGTGAAATCGAAATGGCGCCCGGCGGCGACCTGTTCCTGTTCGTATTCGACGAACGTGCGCAGGAACGCGCAGACGTCGCGCAGTTTGCTCACCATGAGGCGATCAAATGAGATGGAGAGTTTTTCGGGAAGGGCCGAATACCGCCCGGCGATCATGGCGTCAATGAGGGCGAGAGCGTCTTCGCGGGAAATGCCGACCGGAAGCCGATAATCCGAAATGGCTTTCAACGCCTGCTGGCTGCGTTCGGAAACCGGCATGAGCCGATTCAGATTTTTACGGACATCGGAGGGGCCGAGCATGCCGGGAATGAAGCGGCGAAGGCGGCCGGTGGAATGCCCGTCGTCATAGGCGTTGATGAGAATGCGGAGGGAAATCTGCGGATGCCGCAGCAACGCCTCGGTGATGCTTTGCGTGCCGCTGCCGCCCGAGAACAACACCACTTCGATGCGGGTGCGCGGCAGCGCGACCGCGGAAGCCGCGGCGACCGGCGCGCTCGCAAGCTTCGTTGTTTCTGAGGTCATTCGCGGGACAACCCTTTTACAGCATACACTCCACTACGACTGTTAGGCTGGAAAGACGGCGCGCGAGCGCATTCCTTCCGCATGAAAAAGTACCTGCGGCATCCGGTCATTCAGAATGCGCTGGCGTTGTACAGCGTTCAGTTCTTCGAATACGTTCTGCCGATGCTGACCATGCCGTATCTGGCGCGGGTTCTGCACCCGGCCGGATGGGGATTGGTGGTTTACGCACAGAATTTCGCCGGTTGGCTCGTGCTGGTTCTGGAGTACGGATTCGGATTTTCCGCCACGCGCGAGATCGCGCAGCGCCGGGATCATCCGGGGGAATGCGCGGAGGTCGCGGCCGGAGTGGCGGGAGCCGAAATTCTGCTGCTGGTTCCCGCCGTTCTGATGGCGCTGACCGCGAGGTTTACGGCGCCTGAATTCCGGGAACATCCGGGATATCTGTGGCTTGCGCTGCTTGTGGCTCTTGCACAAGGCGTGCGGCCGTTCTGGTATTTTCAGGGACTCGAGAGCATGCGCTTCCCGGCCCTGCTCAACGTCGGCGGAAGATGCTTTTACACCATCGGCATTTTCCTTTTCGTGGCATCGCCCGAAACGGCATGGGTTGTGCTGCTTCTCCAGGGATCCGCGGCGGCGATCGTCACGTCGATCATCTTCGGCGCGATGTACCGGAAAGTGGCGTTTGAATGGCCCAGCCCGCGGGCCGCGGCAGCCGCGCTGAAAATGGGCTGGACGATTTTCCTGTCGCGCAGCGCCGTCAGCCTCTACGCGCTGGCTAACACGTTCATCCTCGGGTTCTTCGTCAACTCCACCCAGGTTGCCTACTACGGCGGGGCGGAACGAGTGGTCCTGATCGTGGCCGCAATGACGGGTCCTTTCCTGCAGGCCCTTTATCCGCGCATGAGCCACCTCGCGTTGCGCGACCGCGCGAGCGCGGCACAGACGGCGCGGCTGAGCCTTCTGGTGTCGGTGGCCGGCGGGCTTGTTTTGACGGGCGGCGTATTCGCCGGCGCGCCGTTGATCGTCCGTGTGTTGTTCGGCCCGTCCTACACGCCGGCGATCGTCGTGCTGCGGATTGCATCGCTGGTTGTACCGCTGGTTGCGGCGAGCAACATCATGGGGATGCAGTGGATGTTGCCGCTGGGGATGGACCACATGTTCAACCGCGTGGTGGTTACGGCGGGTCTGTTGAACCTGTTCCTGGCAACATTGCTCTCGTATCGTTTCGGCCCGATGGGCACGGCGTGGGCGGTGGTGGCTTCGCAATCCACCGTAACGCTGGGGATGTGGATGTCGCTCCAGCGCTCCCGGCGGGGCTTCTGGCATGGAGAGGGGACAGCCGAGGGAGTGCCGCAGCCTGAAGGTCAGGCCTGAGGAGGTGGGGCGCGGACTCCGGATGGTCATGCTCCCCAATTGGCGCTGCCGCTTCAGCTCGTTTCCTCGCGGCGGAAGCGATGGGAAAGACGTGTCACCAAATAACCAATCCGTGCGAAAAACCGCTTGCTTGCGCGCGCGGCTCGGAAAGGGCTTCTGAGCCACGACCGCAAGGGAGTGGTTGAACGGGAGATTCCGCGACAGGTGGTAACCCGGGTTTCTCACATACTGGAGCCCAAAAGCACCGGCACGAGTGCCGGTGCGGCAGACGCGAGCGTCTGGACTCCTCCCGACGCTTGGTCTGTAGGCTCATTTCCCGGTCTGTGGCGTGGCGCAGTCGCGGCATTCATATACGGCGACGTCGCGCGTGGAGGCCAGCGGATTCAACCACGGTGGAACGTCGCCTGCCGCGAGGGAGCGCAGGAATGAATAGGAAGTCTGTTCGGGAGCGTGGTCGGAGGACACACCGGGGAAAGCGATCAGGTATGCCATCCTCCTCTCCCGCATGAGGGTGTGAAAGCCCTGTGCGTCCGAACGTCTGGCGGTATTCATGGCTGGGATCAGCGCGATTACGGGGCGTTGCGTGAGGTAATGCAGGGCCTGGCCCTCCACGGCGAGAACGGGCTGATCGGCGCCGACGTGACCGCGAACCCAATCGATCAGAGTGCCTCCGATGGGCAGCGGTTCGGCCAGGAAGGTCCGGGTCAGAATCCATTCGGGAGTGGGGGAAGGCGCCAGCGCGCTGCGCACCTGCAGAACCACAGTCGAGAGAATCAGCGTCGCCAGAATCAGCGCGGTGAACGCAGTGGAGCGGATCCCGCCGGCGATGCGGGAACAGAGCGCGGTGAGGCAAACCAGGAGCAGGGGGTAGACCGGAAAGTAGTATCTGGAGGGATCGAACGCAATGGTCGACAATCCGGCGGCCACGATCCCGCCCACATATACCGCGCCAGCGAACACGGTCCACCAAAATGCCCGCCGGATGGAATCGGATTCGAAGGCGCGGCGACCGAGGCGGACGATGAGGAACAACACAGCCGCGGATGACAAGGCCAAAAGCACAAGCGGGAGACCCAAATGCAGTGGAGTCCGATCGCCGGTCAGCATGTGGATAAAGGCGTTGATTGTCCTGACAGCGACTACGCTCACGGAATTGCGGCCGCCGACGCTGCTGAAGCCACCGCGCCACGACCCGGTGTAAATGGTGTTGCGGATCTGAATCGCCGCGACAAGAATAGCGCATGACGCCAACCCGGCTACGGCGGCTCTGCGGGCCCGGGGAATCCTCCACGCAGTTACGATCAGGTAAACTCCCGCTGCGGCCACGAGAAACAGTCCGGGATAACGGATCCAATACGAAAGCCCCGCAACCACGCCGATTGCGGCGGTGACCGCCGGGCGCGAGCTGCCGGAGCGCGCGTCTCTCACGAGCAGCGCGACGAATGCCATCAGTATCGCGGTAAACAGCGACTCGGTCGCGACCATAGCCGCGTAAAACAGCGCGCCCGCATGCACAATCCACATCACGCTGAATGCGGCGATCACCCAGGGGCGCGCGCCCAGGTTGAGTCCGACATCCCAGATCAGCCAGAGAACCGCGAGATAGCCCAACGCGGAGAGCAGATATCCCGCGGTCTCCGGCTTCAAACCGGCGCGCGCGGAGGCGGCAATCAGAAGCGGGTATCCCGGAGCGAAATGGGTGAACGGGACGGGAATGCGGCCGAACGCGACCTGCTCGTCGAACAGGGCAACGCGGGTGCAGAAACAGCGTCCGGATGCGAGATTGGAAGCGGCATCCAGATACTGGTAGCCGTCGTTGGTGATATAGGGCGCGCCCATGTGACCCGAGGACAGCCAGAGCGCGATG
>JASHSD010000753.1 GCA_030036985.1 Bryobacteraceae bacterium | reverse complement strand
CGTCCCGAATGCGAGCCACGATATCGCGTAGTTTCGCCGATTCGAATTCCTGGCCCTCGAGCAATTGCAGACCTTCGCGAACCACTTGCGCTTCGACAGACAGCGCGCCGACCGATTCCATGATTGCCCTGACGCGTTTCCGCGTGCCGAGGCCGATCCCGGCGTGAATCAGCAGAAATGGAGCAATGCATTTCCCGACCGTGATCCACGGGACCAATCCTCCACCCAGGGGAAGTCCGACGAGGAAAATCAATGCAAGCAGCGACGAGCTGACCAGAATGCCTACGCGCAGCCAGGGCGCGAACACGGTTGGCGGCGAATCCAGCCAATCCGCGAAAGTTTCCCAATTCGATTCCAGAGACTCGTACGGACCGAGCAACGCGACCTGCTCCCGCAGATCGGATCGCTCGCGTAATTCGCGCACGGATTGCTGCCGCGCCGCCGTCTCCCTCAGCGGCGGCGGGTGGAGAAGATAATTGGCCAATCCGCGCTCGCCGATGCCGGATCGACCCACCCAGAGTAATTCGAACAGGGAGCCCGATCCGAAAAGGCCGAGATCGTTGGCATAAGGATGGGCGATATCGACGAATGCCTCTCCGGCCGCACCTTCTCCTTGCCAGCCGCCTTGAACCCGCCTCATTGCGCGCTCATAGAAACGCGCGAGCCGCGAGAGGCGGAAGACTCGTTGGCGGCCCCGCTGGTATCGGCGCGCGAGTGCCGCGGCGACAGGGACCGGCAGCAATGGCCATCCGAGCGATAATTGGGCCCGAAGAGAGAACCAGCCGAAGATAAAGAAGAAGGCACAGGCCAGCAACAGCACGGCAGCGGCGGCGTTATTGTGCAGGCGGGCGTGTTCCATGCCGGCCTGAAGTTCGCTCAATCTGGCCTGATAGGAAGTCAGAACGCTCAGATCGTGATTACCACCTTTCCGAAGAAGTCGCCCCCGGCGAAGCAGCGGAAGGCCCCGGCGGCCCGCCGCCTCTCATCGCGGCCGTACGCCTTTCAGCACCACGCCTTCGCGGCGGGGATCGCTGCCGCCGTCGAAACTGCCATCCGGTCGGCGAAGAATGCCGTTGAGGCCGGATTCCTCGTTGTCCTGCATCGGCATGACCTCATAGAGCCTGGAGAGACCCTGCAACACAGCCGGCTCCGTGCGGTCCGTTTCCATGCGGATCGAGGCGCCGCGAGCGACTACATTGGGCAAATCGATGGCGTCCTGCATGGACAAATGCCAATCGAGCAGGCCGATCAGGGTTTTGAGATTATATGCGAGGATCGACACGCCGCCGGGCGAGCCAAACGCCGCGATCACTTTGTTGCCGGTCGAATCGAAGACCATTACGGGCGCCATGCTGGATCGCGGACGTTTGCCGCCCGCAACGGCGTTGGCGACGTTGCGGCCGTCCTCCGTCTTCGGGCTGAACGAAAAATCGGTCAGCTGATTATTGAGGAAAAATCCGTCGACCATGCGGCCCGTGCCGAAGTAGCTCTCGATCGTCGTCGTCATGCTGAGCACGTTTCCATAGGTATCGCGGATGACAAAGTGCGTCGTGCCGCCAGGCTCGATGGTTTTGTCCGGCGCGATGGCCGCGCTGAGGGGCAGGGCGCCAGGCGAAGGCGGCGGATTGGGGGCGCCAATGACGATCAGGCCGGAGCGCGATTTGATGTACGCGGGATCGAACCAGGAGTTGAGCTGCCGCGCGAACAGCGGGGTATCGGCCTCGTATTCGTCGCGGTCGGCGTACATCAGCCGCTCGACCTCGATCAGCGCCTGCCACGAGCGGGGATCGTGCACGCCCCAGGCCGCAAGGGGCTGCGACTTGGCGATAAGCAGGCCCTGCAGGAGGGCCGGACCTCCCGACGGCGCGTTGTTGCTGCAGACGATATACGCGTGGTAGGGAACGCACAGCGGCTTGCCGTTGAAATCCCCGGTGTTCCTGTATGGTCTGATGGTTGTCTTAACGACGCGATAAGCGGCGAGATCGCTTAGACGCATGGCGCCGGGCAGCGGCGCTTCGTGAGTTTTGGCGACTATGGCTTCGGCGATGGGACCGGAACGAAAAACGGCGGTGCGGTGCGCGGCGAACGCGCGCAGGGTTGCCGCGTAAGCCGGGTTCTTGAGCGTGTCTCCCGCTCTGAGAAAGCCGCCCTTGCGGTTGCCGAAAAAGGCAATGAAATCGGCGGTGTGCATTTCGGGGAAATTGGCATTCCGCAGATAATTGCCAAGACGCTTTGTGACGACGAAGCCGGTGCGGGCCTGCCTGATCGCGGCATCGAACAGACCGCTCCACTTCAGCCCCGGGTGATCCTTCTGAGCCTGATCCAGGAGGAACATGGCGCCCGGCACGCCGGTGGCGCGTCCTGAAACGACGGCCTGGTTGAAAGTCAGAGGCTTGCCGCCATCCATGAACATGTCGGGCGACGCGCCCGCAGGGGCTGTTTCGCGTCCGTTATAGTCGGTCAGGGCGCCGGTCCCGGCATCGTAATACAACATGAAGGCGCCCCCGCCGAGGCCCGAGCTTTGCGGCTCGACCAGCCCCAGCATGGCCTGAACCGCGACCGCGGCGTCGGCCGCTGTGCCGCCCCGCTCGAGGATATCCATGCCCGCCTTGGCCGCCAGGGGTTCGGCGACGGCAATTATGGGGGCGACCGCGTGAACGCCGGCCCGGGCGCCACTCGCAACAACCGGGGTAAAGGTCCACAACACGCCGCAGCACAGGTTTGCCAAAAGCGCGGGCGCCGCATGGCGCCTTCTTGTCAGCACCGAAAACAAACTGCGATCATTGCGGTGGTCGTCCGATTGGTTCATCCGCGCCGTCAGACGCTACTACGATATCAACATCGTCCGACAGCTTCTGTACTTCCTAACCGGCGATTCGACGTTCCCATCGAAATCAACCCGACGATTTCGCGGTTGCGATTGATCGCGGGCGAGGTGAGGCTGTCCTTTGGTCAAAACGTGACCAAGTCAGTTCCACCGGCTTTCGACATAGCGGGCCAGAGCGCATACGCGCCATCGAAGTTGTTGATTTTATTGGTGCGGATGAGAGGACTTGAACCTCCACTGAGTTGCCCCAACTAGAACCTGAATCTAGCGCGTCTGCCAGTTCCGCCACATCCGCATGCCTTGGCGATTTGCTCCTATTTTCCCTTTGATCGCGGACGAAGTCAAATTTGTCAGTTCGAATCGGTGCGCGACGCGGGAGTGACCCCTGAAGGAACGACTTCTTTGCGGGCTACTGATTCGCGCCCTAAAGACGGCAGATCAGAAGTTCCGTTCGTCGACGATTTCCGACGGGAGCTGATCGTGAAGATCGATGAACAACTCCTCGTGGCGAATCACCTCGGCACGCCACGCCGCCGGTCGAGAAGTTCATCAAACCGCTCCGTTGAAAATTCCATCCTCGTTCATTCGATGTCCTCGTAATGGGGCATCCAGCCGATGCAGGGCTCCCGCCCTGTGGCGAGGCCTCGCGTGCGTCGACAATCCACTGGCGGGCATCCAAAGCCGTCCTTCGGAAGGAGTCACGGGAACGCTGGTGCACCTGGTTTGTGGTGACAGTTTCGATCATGGGCCTGTTCGGGATTCTGCGGCTGCTCGAAGTCCGCTTCGGCGAAAACCTCATGGCGCGCCGGCATCCTGGATTAGCCCGGCACGCGCCGCGGCCGGCTGTCTCGTTCGCGGTGTTCCGTCTGGCGTTCGTGGGTTTGCTCGGTACGCTGAGTTTTTGCTCGCAGGATCTTCTGATCCATGGAACATTGACGTCCCATCCCATAACAGGCGTCATCCTGCCGATCGCCACCGTGAATGCGATGAGCGTTTTCCGTATCTTTGCAAGACTGTTTCCGGGTAATCGGCGTACAGGTTTCACGCATATAGCGGATGCTCCGCCGCGCGAGCGCGGGACGCTGGCGGCTGGAGGTATTATTCGTCGCGCTCGGAGGATTGTTCCCGAAACTGATTGTGGCGCGACGATCCGTAGCAATAGGTGCGGACGCTGCGATGGAAGCGACGCTGCCGGGTTCCACGCCGGCCAATCCCTTGTTGGCCGGAGCGCGGCACGACAATTGATCATGTCAATGCCAACGGTTGAAGACCGCCAGGATGACGTCTGCGCATCGCTGCATTTCTACGCGTGAATGCTGTAAGTGAGGCCAGGCAAATTCCGGCGCCGGCTCTCAATTTGCAACTTGGTTCTGAGGGACTGAGCGATCGCCGCTGCGATTATTTGAGAGGACTTCCTTTTCAAATGCGGAGGAATCATTCAATGCCAGAAAGAGGAGCCGGGTTTTACCCGCTAAGCTTGAGTTACTGTGCGCATCGTCCAGGTTGAGCGCTTCTAACAGCGAATTTTCCATACGTCCTCCCAGTGCGGCCATCGTTCGCGATACTCTAAGCATTTCAACTGCCGAAGCCGGCGAGAATGTCCGCCGGCCTATTCCTCATTCGTGAGCCGGTTCACCAAAGTTATGCGTAAAAGGTGCGCTGCGGCACAACCCGGGCGTTGGCCGCCGTCGCAACGCTTCGAGCTTATTCGTGGACCGTAAAATCGGAATCATCGTGGCTTTTTTCACTTTGAATGCGGCGTTCGGGCGGTAAGATAACGTTAGTGTAGTGTCCAATAAATAACTGGACTATTGTTTCGGGGCGGTTTTTGATTTCCGCGACCGTGGTGATGTGCAGCCGGGCAGAATCTTTTCCAGAGTTTGTTTGCAGCGTGACAGTTTTTCAACGATCGATTCAACCGTGGCCGTCCAGATGAACGGTTTTGGTTTCTCATTCCAGACGGCGATGAACTCGTCA
>JASHSD010000752.1 GCA_030036985.1 Bryobacteraceae bacterium | reverse complement strand
CCGAGGCTTCGCGCAGGGAAACATCGAAATCGTCGATGCGCACCAGTTCGCCGGACACCGTCTGGCCGTCGGCGGTTGTCACCCTCACCTGCATTGGCTTCGCGCGCCGCGGGAACAGGAAGTGCTGTTCGAGATCGACCGGGTCTTCGTACTTGCGGCCGATGCCCGCGAGATCGCCAGTCGGCGAATGACAGCTCGCGCACTTGCCCGCGCCGTTGAAATACGCGCGCCCGGCATCGGCATTGCCGGTCAGGACATTCGGCGACTGCACCGGAGTGCGATCCTTCGCGGTCGCTTCGATCTGTTCCTTCAGGAAATGCGTAAGATCGACGACCTGCGCGTCGCGGAGACCGGAATCGTGGCCAGGCAGGCGCTTCAACGCCGGTCCGAGTTCGTCTCCCAAGCGGTCACGCAGAACCAACGGCGAACGGATCAGATCGGGACCCGCATCCGTGCCCTTCGCCAAAGCGCCGTGGCAGTTGATGCAGTATTGCGCGTAAACGGCGCGTCCGCGTCGCGCGGCTGCCGGATCGACCTTCTGGCGTTCATAAGGACCGGCCTGCGCCAACAAAACGCCGCAGGCCAGCAGCCCGCCGGCAACTACACGTCGCACAGCCGGAATGCCTTATCCAGTGTCTGAATCGGGTCATGGCCGGGCGCCGGAGTGTATTCGTGGCTCATGAAGCCCGTGAAACCGAGGTCGGCGATGGCCTGCGCAACGAAATGATAGTTGAGCTCCTGCGTCTCGTCTATGTCGTGCCGGCCCGGATTGCCGCCGGTATGGAAATGCGCGATCCACTGGTAATTATCGCGGATGGTGCGCACGATGTCCCCGTCCATGATCTGCGCGTGATAGATGTCGTAGAGAATTTTCACGCGCGGCGAATTCACGCGCTGCATCACGCCGACGCCCCACGCCATGTGGTCGAACATGTAGTCCTTGTGGTTCACCTTGCTGTTGAGAAGCTCCATGCAGATGGTGACGCCTTTGTCTTCGGCGTGCGCCTTGACGCGGTTCAGGAAGGCGACGCAGTTGTCCGCGCCCACGCGGTCGTCCATGCCCTTGCGGTTGCCGGAAAACGTGATAATGTTGGGGACTTTCGCGGCGGCGGACTCTTCAATCGCGGCGCGCAGGGATTTTTCGAGGCGGTCGTGATTCTCCGTCCGATTCAGGGCATCGGGAATCGAGCCGCCCGGACCCGGCGGATACATGGAAGGCGTGAGTCCGTATTTGCGCAGCAGCGGCCAATCCGCGGGGCCGATGAGATCGAAGCCCTGAATGCCGAGGCGCGCGGCCTGGCGGCAGCAATCCTCGATGCTCATCTCGCGAGCGAAGACGCCGCGCGTCACGCCTTGTTTGATGCGGCCCTTTCGATGCGCGGCGGCGCCCGCATCCTGGGCCTGGGCGGGTTGGCCTGCGGCAAACGAGGCTGCTGTACTCGCCAGAAACTCTCTTCGACGCATTTATTCCACCAACGGAATTGTAGCCGATCTGCGTATCAGTAGAGATCCGATCTCACGCCCCGGTCGATAAGGGTCGATTAAAAAGCCAGATGCGAACTTGCATCGCCACCCTTTGGGTCTGCCTGCTGACGAGTGCCGTCTTCGGACAGGGCGAGGCGCCCACGTTCCGGGCCACGTCCGAACTGGTCCTTCTCGATGTTCAGGTGATTCACAAGAAGACGAATACTGCAACGGCCGAGCTCCGGCGGGAGGATCTCAATGTCTTAGAAGATGGCGAGCCGCAAAAGATTGCCTTCTTCAGCCGCGACGAGCTGCCGCTCTCGATCGTGATGCTGTTCGACATGACGGATACGTCGCAATTGGTGCTGAAGCAGCTGGCCACGGATGCCCAAACCGCGCTCGAGCATTTGAAACCGGCCGACGAAGCCGCGGTCATGGTGTATGCGGCGCACGGGCGCGTCATAGACGGATTCACGACCGATCGCGGGCGAACCGCGGCGGCGATTCAGCGCGCCGCCGGCGGAAAACAGCCGGGAGTAAGAGCGTATTTCAATGAAGCGCTCTGGGAGGCATCGGACTTCCTGCGAAAGTCGGGCAATCCCGCGGGCAGGCGCGTCGTCATCTGGTTAACCGATAACCTGCCGAACGTGGCGTTCGGGAAGACCGAACAAAGCGAGGGCGAGCGCCACACGGTCCATACCGAAGCCGAGGCGATTCGGAGTCTCGATGAATCCGGAACCGTGGTCGCTCCGCTGCTCCTGCGCAGCTCCGTGGCGATTGCGGAGGCTTGGCCGGTGATAGCCTTCGACGCGCCGTTCCGGATTTCCCACCCGCCCGGCGATGCGCACAAATACGCGGAAATCACGGGCGGCGAAGCCATTTCCGCCGGCAATAGGAAAATCGAGCAGCGGCTGGGCGAACTGATCGACGATCTGCGCTCGCGCTACACCATCGGCTACCATCCGACCGACGACGAGCCGGCCGGAACCTTCCGCAGAGTACAGGTCTCCCTCGCTCCTCGCGGTTCCCTGCGGCCGCGGGAGTGGAAGGTGCTGGCGAGGGCCGGATACTATCGCGCCGACGTAGTGTCCAGGAAATAACCGGACACGCGACATTGGACACGCGACTTTAGTCGCGTTTTGGGCGCCACATTTGAAGACGCGACTGAAGTCGCGTGTCCGAACTAGGCCTTGAACCAGCGGTCTGCTCGCGGATACACACGCTTTGCGTTCGCCGAGTAAACCCGATCCTTATCGGCGCCGTTGAGACCAGAGTCGTCAACGTAACGGCGCGTGTTGTCGTAATGGTCGCCGGTCTCGTCGTTGACGACGCCGGGGAAAGCCCCGTCGCATTCCGAACCGAACAGGATGTTGTCGAGCGGCACAGCTTCGAACAGCATGCGCATGTTCGTGTGGTTGTACACGCAAGTATCCACGAAAATATTGCCGTTCGCCAGTACTTCGTCCGGACTCGCCCAGCTGTTGAACTTCGCGATCGCCCTCCAGCGCCCGATCTGGCAGGGCAGCGCGCCGCCACCGTGCGGGACAAGAAAGCGCAGACGCGGGAAGTCCTTGAACAGATCCTTCGCCATCATGAGCTGCACGAAGCCCGTAATATCGGCGATCAG
>JASHSD010000064.1 GCA_030036985.1 Bryobacteraceae bacterium | reverse complement strand
TCGCGGGGTACGGAAACCGCCTTGTCGATCATGATTTGCGAGGTGAGCCTCAAGCCATTTTCGAGGTCGGTTGAACCGTGATCCGGGTTACGTGCGCCGGGATCAGTTCGCTCGACAAACGCAAGACCGTCACCGAAGGCAAAGCCGCGAAAGCATCGGCCTGAATCACAAGGGCTGGTCGGGGCTTGCCGTAGTCGCCGGAGACAGCCACGGTCACAAGGTCGCCTCGTTTCATATTGGCTATTCGGCCCAAAAGCTTTCGTCGGCAAGATCGGCCGCGATCTCGCGCATAACCCGAGCTTCGTCGCTGTTCGGATCGCCGGTGCGTTCGGCAATGAGAAGCGATTCCCGCCGGGCCTGCGCCTCAAAGGCGCGGCGTTCGCGCTGGTGGACGTAAGCCCGCATGAAAGTTCGCACGATCTGGGCGGCGGCCTTGTCCTCCGCCTCGGCCGCCTTGGTGAAGGCCTTTTTCAACTTCGGGTCGATCCGCATGTTGAAACTGGTTTCCTTCGGATGCTGCGTCGTTCGGGACATGGCGAGATTCGTGATTGCTTAATGTGATTATAATGCAATTACGTTATGCCAAGGGCTGCGGAGCTTCGGGCAATGCGCGCGCGAGGTCCTCGATGGGTGCGTCGACGAGTTTGTGGCGAATGTTGCGTACGCGGAGAACGAAGAATATCTGCCAAAGGTCATCGCGATGCGTGGATCATTATGGTAGAAGTACCTCATTCCCGCTCTCCGGAATCAACCTGCGCACCGCTTGCTTACGCGCGCGGCTCAGCACGGCCGCGGCTCAGAACGGATACCATTTCCAAGCTCCACTTCTATGTCGCGCACCCCAAAAAAATCGCCCTCACAACCATCCCGCCCGTTCGTCATATAATCGAAATAGCGGTTCAACCGGCGATCACCTCCAAACCGAACCCATGCACCCATTTCGCCCTCAGCCGCGTCCCATAAATTTATGAAGAGCCGCACGAAATTTGTCGTCGTGATGTCGTCCACCTGTCTGGTAGCGCTGCTGCTGCTGGGCGGGGTTGTCAGCAAAGGAGCGCCTGCGGACGACAGCGCCACGAATGCGGATAACGGCAGCGTTTACCGCCATCTGGCCGTCTACTCCGAAGTTCTCTCCCGCATCAAGAGCGAGTACGTGGAAGAGCCCGACATGGGCAATGTCACCCTCGGCGCCATGAACGGCCTGCTCGAATCCATCGACCCTTATGCCAGCTATCTGAACGCCGAACAGTATAAGGAGTATCTGAAAAATTACGATACCTACCGCGGCGACCTCGGCATGATCCTGGCCAAGAAGTACGGCTACGTCACCCTCGTGTCGGTGGTTCCGGGATCTCCCGCGGCGAAGGTCGGATTGACCACCGGCGACATGATCGAGTCGATCAAGGGCATCGCCACGCGCGACATGCCGCTGGCGTACGCGAAACTGCTGCTCAAAGGTGAGCCGGGTACGACCGTCGAACTCTCCGTGCTGCGCCGCAAACCGGAACCGCAGAAGCTGACTCTGACGCGCGAGATCGTCAAATACCCGCAGGTGGAATCGAAGCTGCTGCCCAACGAGATCGGCTACATCAAATTGCCGTCGGTCTCGTCTGATGAAGTGAAAGAGACCGCCGCGGCCGTCGCGGAACTGCAGAAGCAGGGCGCGAAGACGCTCATCCTCGATGTCCGCTACTCCGCCTCGGGCGATCCGGCCGATGGCATCGATCTGGCCAACCTGTTCCTCGACAAAGGCCTGATTACCTATACCGAAGGACAGAAATCGCCGCGCCACGACTACCCCGCCAATGCGAGTAAAGACATCACCTCTCTCCCGCTGATCGTGATGACCAATCACGGGACGGCGGCGGCGGCGGAATTGGCGGCCGGTGCCCTTCAGGCCGACAAGCGCGCGACCATCGTGGGCGAACGGACCTACGGCGACGCTTCCGTTCTGCGTCCTATTTCGATGGACGACGGCAGCGCCATTATCCTGTCCGTGGCCAAATACTACACGCCGGATGGCAAATCGATTCAGGACAACGGGATTACGCCAGCTCCTGAGAATACCGTGGTCGAACCCGATACCTCGATCACCGACGATGACGACAGCGACGTCGGGACGCCTGCGCCGACGCCGAACAAGCCGGCCCAGGACGTGATCCTGCAGAAGGCGCTCGAAGTAGCGCAGGGCAAGGTCTAAACCGCTACCGGTCGCGTCCCGACCCTTCGGGACCCATGGCTTCGCCCCCACAGTGCCGGAGGAAGTCTGGGCACAATGGGTGCTAAACCGGCATGCCGAGCCGCGACCGCAAGGGAGTAATCCGTCGGACGCGGTGCCGTTAAAAAGGGGAATATCCGAAACCTTGTCTTTGGTGCGCGGCGGCTATCTCGAAATCGTACGCCACAAATTCGAACTTGGCCCGTGAGGCCATCCGCCGAACTGCGCGCCGTCCTCGCCGGTCGTGGAATCGAGAAGCCCTCGACGCACCAGGCTGGCCCCTTCGAACATCTCGCATCACGCGCCAACGTCGTGCCAATCCGCCCCACAGCGGCTTCTAATCGACAAGAGCTACCGGAAGGTCGTCGGCCGAATGCTCGTCGAAGACGTTCTCCAGCAGATCGCCGGCGTCCACCGGATAGTACTTCGTCTTTCCGCCGATGGCGGTTTGCGCGCCCGTGCGCGGATCCACCGCAACCAGAGTGACCGTCCTGCGCACCTCGCGCTTGCCCGGCATAGGACTTTCCGTGTGCCATATCTCCTGCCGGCACATAATTAATCCCTTCTCCAGGTGCTGCGCCGAAGGCCGGCGGATTCGGACGATGACGCCCCGCTGCAGCGCCGGGAATTTCGCCTCGGCCTGAGTGCTGTTGGGCGGCAAGGCGCCCGCCGCTTCGATTTCAGCGTTTCGAACCAGATCGATCGCGCGGTCGGATCGCTCGATGAGATCCTCCCACTCTATGGCCGCCGGAGATCCGCCTGGCGCTTCCTGCAGAATACGGTTTCCCCAGGATGCCGCGGATTCGAGATTCATCGCCAGGCGCGTACCCTGCGTGATGGCTTCCCAGACCTTATTCTCAGCCTTGAGACTGGCAGGCGCCCCCGCCAGATGCGCGCGAATGGCATAGAGAGCTTCGCGGATCGGCGCGGCGAGACCCGCATCCAGCAACGGTTCCCTTGCTGTGGCGCGGCTCTCGTCCTGCTGCGCCAGCGAGGCGCGGACCGTGTTCTGAAAATCGTCAACGGCCATGCGAATGTCAACGCACGCACCTTCCAAATCGGCGAGCGCCGCTTCCACATAGTCAGGAGAAGGCCAGCCGGAGTCTTCGCCCGGCTCCAGATACCAGAGCGAGTAGCGGTCAATCTCGCGATAGAAATCGTCCAGCGCCCCGCGAAGTTCGAGCATCGGATAGCGCGCGACCAGCACGTGTTCACCGGTCGCCGTATCCACAGCCACGCGCCAGCGCGCGCGAATCACCGACGAGCCTCGCTGAATCCATTCCTCCTGATAAAACAGCCGCCGGCCCTGGGCATCGTCGATGCCGGAATCGGTCAATGCCATGCGATACGAATTGTCACTGACCAGCGTGACTCGCTTGCGGCGATAGATGCGGATGGGGATCGCGGGCCTCGCTTCATTTGCTTCGCCGCCGGGAGTGACACCGCCCGGCCTGGGTCCGTTGGGCCAATCGCGCGCGAGAATGTCCCACGCCTGCCGATTGCCGTCGCCGGACAATCCGGCATCGGGGAGGTCGATAGGCAACGCGAGCCACGCCCGCTTCGCCGCGTCCTCGGCCGCGGCGCGCGCTTGGAGCAATTGATTGTGCCGGGACTTCATCAGGGCGTCCCTGTGCGGATCGAAATTCTCCGCCGTAACCACCAACAGCTCCCGGAGTACGCTGCTGCTCGCGTCCACGCGTCGATGCGCTTCCTCAATCAGGTGCTGGATCCGATCCATGTCCGCAACGGGAGGCGGATTGTACTTTGCGTTACGCGCGCTGAGCATGCGAAACGCTGCGAACTTGCGCACGGTCTCCTGCACGATGTCGGCGGGTCCTCCGATGAGGCCGGAGTCGGCGCCCTGCATCTGCCGTCCGTCGGCGGTGCGATAGCCGCGATCGTATTGATTGATGGCTTCGTCGAGATCGGAATGGAAGCAGAAGCTGCAGACGCTTTACCGCAAGATGCTGGGCATCACGGGACGGGTCATGGCGCAGGCCCGCCGCTTCTGTTCGGAGATTGCGCAGGGCGTCAAGCGATCCTCCGACATCATGCAGCAGGCGGCGCTGGAAGGGCTGAAGCGCGAGATCGAGAGTATGGTATCGCTCACAGAAAAGGTGGTGAAGCAGGCAAAGG